>NZ_JAXFPY010000099.1:0-15832 GCF_034179385.1 Anaeroplasma sp. | reverse complement strand
TATGTTTAAAATAATATTGTCTAAGATAGTATAATGAAGCATTATATAAATTTTTGGATA
The DNA here is from genome assembly GCF_034179385.1 of Anaeroplasma sp. Taxonomy (NCBI): domain Bacteria; kingdom Bacillati; phylum Mycoplasmatota; class Mollicutes; order Anaeroplasmatales; family Anaeroplasmataceae; genus Anaeroplasma; species Anaeroplasma sp. The sequence continues at coordinate 15,772 of NZ_JAXFPY010000099.1, read as the reverse complement.
TTCTACATAAAAGCTTTAGCATAGCTATTTCATTAGTGTTCGCTTTATAGTGATATTTTAGCGTTTTAAATCTCATTTTTTCACCTCCATTTCTACATTAACAATTATACCACAAAAATGACAAAAAATCCTTTAGTTAAGCCATTTTTTGTTTGATAAATTTTGCGAAAAATAAGGCCTTAAAATGATGATTTGAGCTTAATTTTAGAAAAAAGAGCAGAAAGCCAAATAAATGCGAGAATACAATTTCCTAATAAATAAAAAAAAGAAATGGGCTCAAACTGAGCCCTAAAAATTAATATTTTCTAATTTTACCATTTAAGCCGTGAAGAATTACATAAGAACCATCTTTTTTATTCTTAGCCAATTGCTTAGCATATTCTAAGGCTTCCTCTTGGTAATCAAATAATTTAATTACCTTGTTTGATTCTTGAATAAAGACCTTCCAAACGCGGTCCTCTCTTGTTTCGCCACGCTTAGATACATGATAAACTGTCTTACCGCCTGTATCCTTTTTAGGTTTAGCTGTCATAACCATTTTAGACATGTCCACTGGTTTTTTTGTTTCAGTTACAAGCTTTCTTGGTTTCTCTGTCTTATCTTCTGCCATATTTTCATTCTCCTTTGCTTTAGCGGCTTCTCTTGCAAGACGCGCCTTTCTCAAATTCTCAAGCTGTCTTGCCTTCTTTTCCTCAGGAGTTAAAGGTCTTGTTTCTTCTACCTTTGCCTCTTCCTTTACTTCAGGCTTAGCTTCTACCTTTGCCTCTTCCTTTACTTCAGGCTTAGCTTCTGCCTTTGGTTCTGCCTTCACTATAGGCTTTGCCTCTTCCTTTGGTTCTGCCTTCACTATAGGCTTTGCCTCTTTCTTTGGTTCTTCCTTTACTATAGGCTTTGCCTCTTTCTTCGGAGCTTCCTTTACTTCTTTTTTAGGTGCTTCCTTCTTTTCTTCTATTTTTGGAGTATCCTCCTCATCCTCAAAATACACTTCCTCAGGAGCATCCTCACCAAGCTCTTTAATTTTAGATTTTAGAATTTCATCCTCTTCAAGAGAACTCATTGGCTTTTTAATTTCAAAATCTGCATCTGTTACCTTTGCTTCTGGCTTTTTGCCGATGGGCCTTGATGTATCCTTTTGTGTAGATATTGCTGGAACTGATTTAAATAGTGCCATAGTGCCACCTCCAAAATAAAAACTTAACCTTTTATAATATTATACATTTTTAAGAAAAAAATGTCTATTTGAATTCCTATAAAATCTTTGAAAAATAATCACAAGCCTGTTTAAAGCTTAAAAGCTTATTCTTAGGGGTAATGGTTTGTGTAATCGTAATTTCTCCATTGGTATAGCCAAGCTTTATAACCTTAGCCTTATAGGCCTCCTGGAACATTAAATTGCCATCCTTCTTTTTGCTTTGATCCGCTTCCATATAATATGTGATTAAGGTTGGCTTTGATGTATCCATTCGATAAATATGAAGCTGCTTACAATAGGATTTAAGCAATTTTTCATACATATATAGATATAATTCTTCACTAATTTCACCAAAACGGTCTAAAAGCTCTGCTTCAAGCTGGTGTAATCCTGCAATAGAATTTATTGCATCAATCTTCTTATGAATCTCAATTTTTGTATCATCATTATCAATATAGCAAGATTGGATAGTTCTAGATACAAGCGGCGTAAGCATAGAAATATCTTCCTTTTTCTTTTCTTCATCAAAGGAGATCTTTTCTGGATGCTTTTTCTTTTCAATTTCCTCTTCTAATATTTTTAAATAAAGATCTATACCAACGGATTCAACGAATCCGGATTGCTCCTCACCAAGTAAATCGCCAGAGCCTCTTATCGATAAATCCCTCATGGCAATCTTAAAGCCTGAGCCAAGCTCATTAAATTCCTTAATGGTTTCTAATCTTTTTTCTGCCTCAGGAGTTAGGATTTTTCTTGGCTCATACATTAAATAGGCATAAGCGATTTTAGAAGATCTACCTACTCTACCTCGAATTTGATACATTTGAGAAAGTCCAAGCCTATCCGCATCATGAATGATTAATGTATTGGTATCTGGCATATCAATACCTGTTTCAATGATGGTTGTACAAAGTAAGACATCATATTTTTTATCGATGAAATCTGTAACGACATCCTCAAGCTCTTCTCTAGATAATCTACCATGTCCAACACAAATTCTTGCCTCCGGAACTAACTCATGCAAATGCTCTTGCATATCCAAAATGGTATCGACTCGGTTATATAAATAGAATACCTGTCCACCTCTTGCAAGCTCACGCTCAATAGAATCTCTTATAATTCTATCATTTCTTTCAAGTACATAAGTTTGAATAGGATACCTGTTCTTTGGTGGGGTTTCAATCATAGATAAATCCTTTATACCCATAACAGACATTTGTAATGTTCTAGGGATTGGCGTTGCCGTTAAAGTAATACAATCCACATTGACCTTTAATGCCTTTATCTTTTCCTTATGAGTAACACCAAATCTTTGCTCCTCATCTACAATTAATAAGCCTAAATCGAAATATTCTATCTCTTTCGATAATAATCTATGGGTACCAATGACAACATCAACACTACCTAAGGCAATACCTTCGATGATCTCACGCTGCTTTTTCATTGGAATAAACCTGTTTAATAATTCTACTTTAGCACCATATTTTTCCATTCTATTTTTAAATGTGTAATAGTGCTGACGCGCTAAAATAGTCGTTGGAGCTAATACCGCAACCTGCTTCCCACCCATTATAGCCTTAAATGCGGCGCGAAGTGCTACTTCTGTCTTACCATATCCTACATCACCGCAAACAAGCCTATCCATCGGACGAAGAGATTCCATATCTCTTTTAATATCTTCAATAGCTCTTTTTTGATCTATGGTTAAATCATATTCAAAATCATTCTCAAATTCTGCCTGAAGAGGAGAATCCTTAGGGAAGCTAAAGCCTTGTGCTGCCTGACGCTGTGCATATAGGCTAATAAGCTCATCTGAAATATCGTGTACTCTTTTTCTAACCCTAGCCTTTTGTCTTGCCCAGGCTGTACTGCCAAGCTCATGAATGACAATCCCTTCCGTATCCTTACTTGCATATTTCATCATAGTAGATATTTTTTCTAAAGGCAGCATAAGAGCACTATTATTCGCATACATAATATAGATAAAATCTCTAGAAATACCCTTTTGTGTAACGGTTTTTATTCCCATATATTTACCAATACCATAATCATAATGAACCACATAATCTCCAATAGATAATTCATCGTAATGACTGATCTTTGTGGCATTTTTGTAGATGGATTTATATTTAACCTTTTTCGGTCTATAGAAGGTATCAAATATGGTTGCCTCGCTTATGACCATAAGCTCACCAGATACCATGTCAAAGGATGGTATAGGTAATTTTGTATAATGAATTTGTCCTACGCTTAATTTATCTATAGTATCTATATCTACTAATACAAGGCCATGCTCCTCTAAAAGATTATTTAGTTTTTCTAATCTTTCCTTATCATTACAGCTAATAATAAGCTTCTTTCTAACTCTATAATCTAATAAGTCCTGTAGGATTAATTTAGGATTACCCTTATATGGTTCTATAGGCTTTGCGTTAACTATATAATCACATTCACCTATACTTCTCAATCCTTCAATAAATACATTACCTTTATCCAATATTTCTTTTATGGGCTTAAACATATCCATATGGGACAAGGAATACCCTCCAAGCCTTCCACAGGAATCCTCTAAATCAAACAATAGATTAGAATAGGCTTCATTAGCCTTTACAGGATCTATAAAATAAATCTTTTTGTTCTCTTTAAAATCAAATAGTGTATACCCATCATTTAAAAAGAACCTAAGATATCTAGATAGAGTATTTAGGGATTTATGTAAGGATAAATTCTCTAAATCCTTTTTATACATTTCATCCTCAAGCTCTGATAAATTAAAGCCCGCTAAAAAGCTTGAAATCTTCGATTTAGCCAGTATAAATTCCTCTTCATTATAAATAAACTCCGATACAGGAAGTATCGCGCATGAATCTATCTTTCTTACAGATCTTTGGCTATCTACATCATATACCTTTATCGATTCGATCTCATCACCAAAGAAATCAAGTCTTATAGGTTCTTCCATTCCTAAAGGGAATACATCGATAATCGAACCCCTTTTAGAAAATTCACCTGTTTTATTTGTAGTGAATACCATCTCATATCCTAAGCTCACGAAAAGAGAACATAACTCCTTCATATCAAAGGTATCACCCGTATGAAGCTCAAAACAGCTCTTGAGCCATTTATCCTTGTTCATTTCATATTTTATTGCACCATGTACATTCGCAATTACTAATTTTTTATCTTCCTTAAGTAGAGTATAAAGGGTTTGAATTCTTTCGAATAGGAAATCGCCAGTCGCAGAAATCATTTCTGCAGAAACCAATTCATCTGCAGGGAAAAATAACACATCCTCCTCAGGTAAAATAGATGCTAAGGAATCATAATACTTTTGAGCGAGCGTTAACGTCGGTAAAACGACAAAAAGGGTTTTAGAACCCATAATAAAATCGGATGCAATTAAATGTATATTGAATTCATCACAAGTATTTCCAAGCTTTATATTTGGACTATTTATGATTTTTTGATTCAATTTATAGAAATATTCAAAATAATTCATAATACCTCCATCTAGACAAAAAGGGATCTTTTTAGATCCTCTTTATTTTTCATCTATTGCTTCTTTAATAAGCTTAGGAAGCTTTATACATTCTTCCATAGTTATTGCAGAAATTGTAACTCTTATAACATTTCCCATTGGAATGACATGAACCTTCTTTTTTACTAAGCGTTCATATACGAAATCTGGATTTAGACATGGGATTGTAATAAAGAATCCACATTCAAATGGTAATGTCTCTAAGCCAACCTTATTCGATTCATTTAAGAAGGCCTCTGCTCTTTTGACTAGAGTATTCGATGCTTCCTTAAGCTCATCCTCAAAGGACTTTTTATATGCTTCATCTGTGAAGCATTTCACAATAATATTTTGACCTAAATTGGATGGGTTACTCCATTTGGATCTACTAGAGAATTTATTTGCTTTAGCAAATTCCTCAAGTGCAGCCTTATTCTTTGAATAAGCTACCTGAGCTCCAATTCTTACGCCATATAAGGCTAAGGTCTTTGAACCACTAAATGCCATAACGACTAAGCAAGAATCATTTAATTTTTCATATTTCGCTATATTTGATCTCGTATAGCTAAAGCCTTCCTTAGCATAATCAATATAGGCCATATCGTGTAATAGAATTACAGGAGTACCATCTTCTGACATTTCATTCATCAAATCAATAACCATATCCCATTCAAAGGATTTCATTGTATATCCTGTTGGATTATGACATGGGTCATTAACTACAAATAGGATTCTTCCTTGATTCTTTTTCGCCTCAAGCATTTTTATTTTTAAATCCTCTACATCAAATCCACCCTGATCATTAAATAAATTATAGGTTTTAAAGCTTTGATGATTTTCATATAAGCATTGCTTATAATTTCCCCACATATAATTTGGTAGCAATGCATAATCCTCTTCATTTAAATAATTGGCAAAGGTATTCGATAAAGCGCCTGTACCACCAGGAGTTGCCATAACCTTAGAATTATCCTTCATAGAATCATAATATTCACGGAAAATCCATTTCTTTACAGCTTCATGAAATAAAGGAGAACCTGGAGTTGCTGCATAAGCATATTTTTCATCTGTAGATAAATTGGCTAAAGCCTTATCTACACTCTCAAAGGCAAATAGCTTTGAATCCTCTCCATAAAGCATTCCAATCGTTGCGTTCGTAACACTAGGATCCTTCTTTTTTTCTTCCTTTGCGATTGCACCTAAAGTAATAATATTACTCTTATCTTCCTTAATCATACTTCTTTTGGCTAATAGTGTCATATCAATACCTCTTCTTAATTCCCGTATATTGTAACATTATTTTCATTTAATGAAAAGAATGGATTTTAATTTCCTAATAAATAAAAGAAAAACAGTAGAGGCCATAAGCCTCTACTTAAAAGGGAGAGTGTATATTATTCTATATTAATAACTTTTTTAGGGTTAGAAATATTTTTAAGCTTACCTACAGTTAATGTAAGAATACCATTTTCCATTTTTGCGGTAATTTGGTTTTCATCTGCATTCTCTAAGTAATAGCTTCTTTCCATATTAATGGATGTTCTTTCCTTACAAATATAGGATTTATCCTTGCTATCCTTATTGTCCTCACGAGCTACATGAATCGTTAAGGTGTCATCTGCAAATGTAACAGATACATTCTCCTTATTCATTCCAGGGACCTCAACAGATAATACATATTCATTTTCAGTTTCTTCAATATCTGTTTTCATTTCCTTAGTAAATGCGTCATTCCATAGGGAACTAAAGGAATCCCACAAGCTCAAATTATTTTCATTCTTCTTATCTAAATTCATCATAATCATTACCTCCTCTATTGAATCTCAATAGTCTTTTCCATTCTTTTTGGCTCTTTAGCAATAACAATAGTTAATACACCATCATTAAGCTTTGCAGAAATTGTATCCTCATCTATATCACCAAAGTTGATTTCTCGCTTCATATTCATAAAGTTTCTTTCATGAATAAGATATTTATTCTGATCCTTTGGATAATCCTTTTTAGCAGTTATTGTCAAAATACCATCTATAAAGCTAACCTTAATGTTTTCCTTCTCAACACCTGGTAAATCAGCAACAACAGTATACGAAGTATCATCTTCAGTTAAATCAAGTGGAAATCCTATGTAATACTCATGATTGTTCTTGCTATCTAAATATCCATGCATCATAATTCTCATCTCCTTTCCTTTTATTGAATCTCAATTACCTTATGAGGCTTTTCCTCTGGTGCCTTAGTTGTAATGGTTACAGTAAGTACACCACCTTCATACTTTGCAGAAATTGTATCCTCTAAAATATCTCCAAAGTAGATATTTCTTGCATACTTAACCTGATTTCTTTCGCGGATGATATACTTTAAATCCTTCTTGCCCTCTACATTTGCAGAAATACTTAATGTACCTTCCTCAAAGGTAACCTTAATATCCTCTTTCTTTACTCCTGGGATTTCAGCATATACCTTATATCCGTCCTTTTCCTCGATAACATCTACAGGGAAGCCCTTAGTAGATCCTCCACGTGTATAAAACATATTATTTAACTCTTCCATTAAAAACTGTACTTCATTTCTCATAATTCTTCATTTCCTTTCAAATTTTATCTTTCTTACATTGGCACTCTATACCTTCGACTGCCAATTACACCTATAGTATATCACATATTTTGGCACTGTCAATACTAGAGTGCTAATTTTTTAAAATTTTTTTGAAAAAAATAAAAAGGCATCCAAATAAAGGATGCCCCAAATATGAAAACTAGTCCAATAGGGTTATAATATAGATTCTATTTTTCTTTTGATCATATAAAACTTTAGCAAGGTGTCCCTTATAAAGGGGTACCTGCTTAAGCTTATAGATTGCGTTGGTTTCTACCAAAATAGTACCAAGCTTTGTTTGTATTGGACATGCAAAAACTGGTATTTTTTTATTTAAATAATAATTTACCTTATCTAGCTTTACTTTGTATGCAGGTAATTTTTTATAGGAATTGAGCATGTAGGCGAGTCGTATTACATTAGCTATTTCAAAAATTAGGAAGAATACACTCATAAAGCCTGTAATAAATGCCCATACCATTAAATCAATAATGAAATTCAACATCAAAGGTAATAATATACTCGTTACTATTGCATAGATTAAAAAATAAATAATTAGATTTAAAATTATTCTTTTTACATCTAAGCATTTTCTTACTTCCTCTTTTGTAACTTTAAGATCCTTCATAAAAACCTCTACAATAATTCGTCGATTTCATTCTCACTATAAATTTGAATACCTAAATCCTTAAGCGTTTCTGTAGTTAAGCCTAAGCCACTCACTTTTTTATGGGAAAATGTACCATCATAAATATAGGTAACTCCACAGGATGGAGAACCATCCTTTAGGATTGCCTTTTTTATATGATGCTCTTTAGCAAGCCTTAAGGCTTTTTCTGCCCCAAGAGTAAATTCCTTTGTTACATTTATACCCTTACAAGAGATTACCTTATTGTCTATTCTTTCTGAGGGATCTCTTGGGATAGAAAGTCCTCCATCTACCTCAGGACAAATATAGACGAGCTCATATTTCTTCTTTAATTCCTCTATTTTGGGATTAAAGTTATTTTTGCCATCATATTTTGTATTAAATCCGGCTAAACAGCCGGACACTAATATCTTTTCCATTATTTAAAGAAGTCCTTTAATTGAATTGTTTGGCTTCTATCCGGACCAACAGAGAAGATTACAATCTCACTCTTTGTTAATTCTTCAATCTTTCTGATATAAGCCTTTGCATTTTTTGGTAATTCATCAAAGGATGTAACATGTGTAATATCCATATCCCATCCTGGCATAGTAATATATAATGGCTTACATCTTTCAAGCTCAGATAGGGTTGCAGGAATCGTTTTAATTACCTTTCCATCTAACTCATATGCATAGCAAATCTTTACTTCCTTTAAGCCACTCAATACATCAAATAGCATTAAGGATAAATAATTTATACCAGATACTCTTCTTGCGTAATTTAAAGCAACACAGTCTAACCAACCCACTCTTCTAGGTCTTTTTGTAACTGTACCATATTCGTGACCACGCTCACGAATATAATTGCCAATTTCATTTTCAATTTCTGTTGGGAATGGTCCTTCACCTACTCTTGTAGTATAGGCCTTACAAACACCTAAAACATTATCAATATATTTTGGGGCGACACCACTATTTACAGGCACGGAAGCCCCTGTAGGGGATGAGGATGTAACATATGGGTATGTACCATGCTCAATACAAAGCATTACACCCTGGGCACCCTCAAATAATACCTTGTGACCAGCCTCAATTTCCTCTTCAAGAAGTAAGGAAGTATCACATACGAAAGGCTTAATCTTCTTTCCATATTCTACATATTCATTATAAATAGAATCGAAATCTAATTCCTCTTCGCCAAGCATTTTAAGCTCCATGTTTTTAATAGTTAAAGTTGTCTTTAATGCTTCAGCAAAAATATGCGGGTCAATTAAATCTGCAATACGAATACCAATTCGATTGATTTTATCTGCATATGCAGGTCCAATTCCCTTCTTTGTAGTACCTATTTTCTTATCTCCCTTAAATTTTTCATAGGCACCATCTAATAATCTATGATAAGGAAGTACAATATGAGCACGATTAGAAACAAATAATTGATAATCCTTAATTCCTCTATCCTCAAGGCCCTTAAGCTCTTCAAGCATTTGTTTTGGATCTATTACCATACCGTTTGCCATTACATTTTTAATTTTTGGATTAAATATTCCAGAAGGAATACTTCTTAATGCAAACTTTTCTCCCTCAATTGTAATGGTGTGGCCAGCATTATTTCCGCCTTGACTTCTTACGACAACATCAGCCTTTTGTGCCATGTAATCTGTAATCTTGCCTTTACCTTCGTCTCCCCATTGGGATCCTACAACAACTAATGTACTCATAATTTAATCTCCATTCTTTTCAAAACCATTAGTTATTATACTAAATATAAGAATCAAATTCAATTTAAAACACATAATCTATAGTATGAAACTGCATTCAAAAGGGGCAAGAATCTTGCCCCAATCCTATTTTCTATTTCATTGTTTTATTCGTATAATCTAAATATGCTTGATTTAGCATATTAACTAAGGATGGAGAAACGGATAGATTCTTAATGCCAATTCTATAGAATTCCTCTGCAATTTCTGGTATGGATGCAAGCTCACCACAAACCGATAATTGTATATTTTTTCTTTCAGCATAATCGACAACAGGAATCAATTTTTTCATTAAATCATCCTTATATTCATCTAACCTATCTACGGATGTTTCTCTATCTAGGTTATATAAATCCTTAACTAAATCATTTGTACCAATCGATATAAATTTGACGCCCTTGAAATCTTTAATATTATCTAATGCACTTTTCGTTTCAAGCATCATACCAAGAGGTGGAATAGAATAGTCAAATCTTTGAGCTAAATCAAAAACCCAGCCCTTTAAATAATCAAATTCCTCTTTTTCAAAAATCATAGGGAACATGATTCTTATATCCTTTTTGGTATCCGTATATATCTTTAAAATTGCCATGACCTGGTTTTCAAAGATATAGGGATTTTGTTTATAATTATCTATACCCTTTTTATTCGTATGTACATAAGATATTTGCTTATCTCCACCAACATCAAAGGTACGAAATACAATATATTTATCCTTATCTAATGCATCTACAGCATCACTATAGATTTTATATTGCTCTAAGGCAGTAAATGGACGATTTGAATTCATGAATATCATTTCAGTCCTATAAAGTCCAACACCATCAAAGCCATAATTCATGGCTTTTTTTACATCTAAATCGGATGCGGCATTGGCTAAGAATTTATAGCCTGCATGTAGAATTGCCTTCTTATGCTTCATATCCTTCTTCATACTTCTTTGTAAGGGGGATGGGTTTGTAATAATAATCTTTTTTCTTGTATCAATGAATACCTCTTCGCCCTCTTTATATTCCTCCTTAGAAATAACAAAGGGAATATCATAATTTCTAGCCAAAATGGCTGTATGAGAGGTATATCCACCAACTCTAGAGATAATTCCTAATATCCTATCCTTATTGTGAATTAAATAGGAAGGATATGGCTTATCTGTATATAGAATAAATGGTTCATCTGGAATATTTGCTTTAAAATCCGATAGATTTAAAACAATTCTTCTTGCAGCATCCTCCATATCATTCGTTCTTTCCTTTAAATATCCACTCGCAGAATTCGCAAGCCCCTCAATGAATTCCTTCATTACCGCAGGTACTGCCTTAGATACGCTAATTCCTTCATCTAGCATGAATAGAATTCTCTTTTTAAGCTCGGGGTCTGAAATCATATATTCCTGTACTAATAAATAGCTCTCAAGCTCTGGTGATTTCTTCTTCATTTCCCTTATTTCTTCTAAGGATTTTTTTATGGCGTTATCTAATTTTATATAATCGCTAGAGGAGTCGCTATTCACACCCTCCAATCTATCCATAATATGGATCTTACCTAGGGTAACTCCTTGGGATAGAATAGATTCTACTTGATATTTCATTCTAATACTTCCTTATAACAATTACAGGCACTTCCATTTCATCTTTCGTTATACCTGCATGATGGGATTTAAATAAATGGTTATTTTCGCCCTTAAAATTAAAATAGAATTGATTTGTAGCAATAGCTACATAATCACCTAAAAAATCGTCAATTCTTGCGTGAATATAACCGTTAGGGTCACCAAAGAACCCCATTTTTATCGCATCTCTTTTTGAATAAAGTGAAAATACCTCACCAAAGAGTGCATGAAACATTTTAACGAACTTATCCCCCATACCATCCTTTACTCTAAAGGTTATACATCTAGAATCATTCGATGGCTTTGTCTTTAAATATTTATTTAATAAATCACAATCATAAATATTTATAGGCTTTACTGGTGTATGGCCATGGTCTGCAGAAATGATTAAAAGAGTATCTAGGGGTAATGCATTCGCATACCTTTCCACCTTATCATTAATATCCTTTAGAATATCCTTAGCCTCTTTAGAATATGTGCCATATTCATGCATGATTCCATCAGGCTCTGGCCAATAAACATATTGAATGATTGGCTGTGGATAATTTAGCTTTTGTAAGGAATCACTTAATACATCATTAATATCCATACTTTTCTTTGAAAAGTCAGGATTGATAATATACCCCTTAACCTTCATATCACTAAAGAATGGTTTATATGGAATAAAATCGGATGCGGGTCTTCCTGTAGGCTCATCTGTATAATAATTTACTCCAGTAAATAATATAATTTCTCTATCTAATTCCTTTATGTAATTACTCCAACCCGTCCAGCTAGATTCAAGCGGAGTTAAGCCGCTAACGGTTGCGGTAGTGGATGCCGCAGTAGTTGATGGGTATATTGCATGCTCATAAAAGGATACATTTTTGTTTAAAAATGCATCCTCATCTAGATTCTTCTCTAATACATTTCTTCCAAGACCATCTAATAATAAAATGACACAGTTTTTATATTTTCTATCGAAGATGTTGTGCTTATCTATATACTTGCTAGAATAACCATAATTTTTCCTTATTGCACCAACAAGATTTAATATAGTATCCGAATAATCTGGCTTCATTAAACGAACGGATTTACACATACGATGTATTTTCTTTTTTATATCCATACTAGGATTATCTACATGAATATAGGATAAAATGATTTCTTCTACTCCATTTGATACGATAGGGCATAAATAAATAGTTTCCTTGATTTTATATCCACAATGTAGATAATCATCCAGTGCAGTATACATTTCCTTTTCATCATCATATTCTTGATATAAAAGATTCTCTGTAATTTTAACATTTGAAATCATTTGTAATCACCATCTTTTCTTCAATATTTATTCCTGATTTCTTAATAAAATCATAAACGAGTCTTACATTCTCATTCGATAATGCAGCAATCGTATGTGCATCTGCACCCACAATAATTTTTACATTATATTCCTTCATAATCTCCCAAAATTTAGGGCATGGATATAACCAGGTATTTAAATCATGCTTATCCTTACAATATTTTAATCCATTGGCATTAATTTCAAGATATATATTATTTTCTATCGCAAGAAGAGCTATTTTTCTTGTTATTTCTTCACATTTTTCATCAAACGTATGACATCCATTTTTATCCTTATAGCCATACATAAATAAATCTGGATGAACGAAGGCTTGATACATTTTTGTTTCAATTGCCTTTTTCGCGTTAAGATAATATTCATCTAAATTATCATAATTTAAATCCGTATAACAATTTAAAACATTTCCATTTTTATCCTTAAAAAAATGAATACCTAAATTGAAATAATCCACTTTTGTTCTTAAGGATAAATAGAAATCCTTTTGTTCTTCTAAATATTCTGTCTCAAAGCCAGAATATAATTTAATATTAGAAAATTTCTTCTGGCACTCTTTTATTTGATTTAAATAATCTTCTACATCACTTAATTTCATAGTGTCGTATCCATAATTATTCAAATATTCTTCCTTAGACATAAAGGATTCTAAAACAGGTGCGTGATCACTCATACCAAGCTCTAAAAAGCCTAACCTTAAAGCCTCTTTCACATAATCTATAACCATTCCCTCCGCATGATTACAATATTTCATATGGGTATGGTAATTGTTCTTAAGCATTTGTATCACTTCCCTTTAAGTTTTATTTTAACATTTCTAAGAAGAAAAGAAAAGACGGATTAAACCCGTCAAATCTTATTCAGCATTTTGTTCTTCCTTTGGAGCTTCTTCAGTAGCCTCTGGCTTTTCCTCAGCCTTTACTTCGTCCTTCTTGTTTTCTGGTCCATCGTGAACGAATGCGCCTGCAATATTCCAAGCAAGTGGGCAATGATATTCAACGCCACGGAATGCCTGAATCATAGCAATTAGCCAGAATACAAATGGAACGATTAAAATTAAATTAAATATATTCCAAATAGAATTTTCAGTAATGCCAATTAAAATGCCTTCAACAATAGATAAAATGATCGAAAGAATCATAGTTATACCATCCAATACGAATGCAGATACAATCTGCTGCTTATCCTTCTTTGTCATCTTATCGTGGTCAACAGCTAAAGCAACAATTCCGAATGGGAATAATATCCAAGTTAGACCAAATACTACATTTGGCGTCATGCCAATAAATTTCTTTTCTTCCATGATTTACATCCTCCTAAATCTTTTAATATTATACACTTTTTAAAACAAAAGTAAACCACCTATTTTTCTGCTTCATGTGTTTCCCCATTTTTTATTTCAAACATAAAATAATGATTTTATGCTGGATTAAACCTAACTCCCATCACAGTCCATAAATCTCGTCTTCGTTTATTTCTTTTTGGATATAGTTCAACGATTAATTCATTACTAAAAAATGAAATAATTTCTTTTATTCCATCACTAATTCTATATAACCAAAATAATACTTTTTCTCTTATTTGATTTTTTATTTTCCTTATTGTCTTTCCTACAGCTTTCATATTTATAACGTTGCTAAAAAACATTACATATGTAAGTAATGTATTTAAGGCTTGAATTCTTTTATATCTTCTAACCTTTATCTTTTCAAACGAAAATTGTTGTTTCTTATATTTGAAATTTTCTTCAATTTTCCATCTTAAAGCGTAATCTCTTACTACTTGTAAAGCTTGATCTTTACCTGAAACTTTTCTAGATGTTAACAACACCATGTAAGCCTCATTTAAGGTTTTTTCATCAATAGCGAAGCCTTTTACTACTACCATAGTTATTACTTTAGATGATAATGATTTTGCTTCTCTATTTTTTATTACTATTTGTTTATAAGATACTTTTAAATTTTGGTAATCCTTTGAAACATATTTATATTTTCCTTTTATATTTTTGGCAATATTACTGATAGTGCTTTTCTCTCCATTAATATATACATTTCTATCTAAACTTTTTGCTCTTATTATAAAATCAGAACCCATTTCTAGCACTTTTTCCATTAAAATCGCACTATCATAGCCTCTATCCATTATAAATGTTCCTTTACCATAGATATTAGTTACATAATTCATATGCTGTAACCATAAGTCATTATCAGATTTATAATCATCATCCTTTGATGATCGTAATTCAGATACTAAGCTTATTGGTTGATTATTATTATCAATAGTTGCAATTTCATCAATTTGATAGCCTTGTTTTATAGTATGAGAATCTGAACCATCTAATACGAATCCTTTATTTTCAAATTTAGTATTATCGTCTTTTACAATATCTCCTCTATCAACAAAATATAAATGTCTATTATTTATATATGGCTTTACTAGATTAATATAATTTGCTGACAAAATATTATCAATTTTATTAAATGAATCTAGGTGTCTTTCTAATCTTTCTACGCCCTTCTTTATGTTTAAATTACCAGTTTGTCTAACAATATCTGAAAGGATTATTGAATTATACTTTAATATACCTGTGAATACATCTGATATAACATGAGTGTCAACCTTACCCAATCCGTTTGTAATATTTTTTATATAATTTACAGTTTCGTCTTTTAAAATTTCATTTAAAGTGTTATAATTTTTCATAGAAAAAGTCCTTTGGTATTTAGTTATTTTCTTCAATTTTATTATACCATTTTTGAGGACTTTTTTTCACTATATAAGTACTAAAATCCAGGTATTTTTTACCTGGAATTTTTTTCTTTTTTATTTTCATTTCCCCAAAAAATACTTTTTCAAATTTCAGATGCAAAAATATCATCATAATAGATCATTGCATAAGTCCTTTTCTAATATTATTTTCATCTAGTTTCTGAATTTTTTTAATATTTACATTTTATTTTGAGAAGAAATTAGGCCATTCCTCTTCTATTCGAATTCTCATATAATTTAATTCATCTTGAGAATAATTTTCAAAATCTTTTTCAGATTTTTTATTAGATATTTCACAATATATCAATGAACCAATTAATATAATCAATAGAATAATCATCAAAGAAAGACCAGCGAAATA
>NZ_JAXFPY010000098.1:0-8243 GCF_034179385.1 Anaeroplasma sp. | reverse complement strand
TATGTTTAAAATAATATTGTCTAAGATAGTATAATGAAGCATTATATAAATTTTTGGATATTCTACATAAAAGCTTTAGCATAGCTATTTCATTAGTGTTCGCTTTATAGTGATATTTTAGCGTTTTAAATCTCATTTTTTTCACCTCCATTTCTACATTAACATTATACCACAAAAATAGCAAAAAATCCTTTAGGTAAGCCATTTTTTGTTTGATAAATTTTGCGAAAAATATGGCCTAAAAAATGACGATTTGAGCTTAATTTTAGAAAAAAGAGCAGAAAGCCAAATAAATGGAAGAATACAATTTCCTAATAAAAAAAAGAATTATGATTATTAAAAAAGGGGACTACATTGAATTGTAGTCCCTAAATTTATTATTCTTCGTACCAAGCATCATATTCTTTAACATCTAGGAATGTTTCACCATCAATTTGAAGAGCACAAGGTGTATCAAATTCAACGTGAATGTGCTTGCCAACTAGGAATTCAATCATTTCGGTATGCTTTACATGGGTCCCTTTAAAAATACCCATGAAAGCTGTAATGGTATGTAATCTAGATTGACCATACATTACCGCACAGGTCAAATTGCCACTTAATCTATTTTGCTCTGGTGTAGCCTTCATTCCACCACCATAGTATCTACCATTCATTGTAGGGGCAATCCATACCTCCTTGAATTCCTTTGTAACGCCATCAACCGTAACTTTTGCGTTTCTACGCTCATATTTGCCACTAAGTAAGGATAGAGCAATAGAAGTATAATTTACATTTTTACCCTTAGCTTTAAGGGAATCTGCAACCTCACAAACCATTCCATCAAGACCATAGCCAACATTATTGATGAAATATTGCACATGGTTACCTACCTTAACCTTAGGTAGCTTTTCTAAATATGGATTGATTTCGATAAGTTTTAGATTAACATCCTTATCCTTCAAATCATGAACAAAATCATTTCCTGTTCCCCAAGGATATAAATAATAGGTGACACCATCACATACAGGATATGTTTTAATGTCATTCGCAAAGAAAGAAAGGGTACCATCTCCACCAACTAAAATGAGATTGTCTCCAGCCTTTAAATCCTTTGCTAAATCTTCAAAAATAGTAGAAGTATAGTCAATCTCCTCTAAATCTGGGAATTGACCAGATAATTCCTTTGCTGCCTTTTTCTTACCATCGTCACCTTTACCGTTATTCGATAATGGATTATAAAGAAGATAATTCATATTAACCCCTTTCCGCTAGCTTCTTCTCTATTAAATGCTTACAGTAGTGAGCTAGCTCTTGCGAATTCATATCTTTATATTTTTCGTAAGGTATTACCTCACATACATCGACAAATACTCTAGTGTTTCTATACCAAAATTGCTTTCCAACCTTGTGTGTGTTTTTAATAGCTACAACAGTAATAGGGCACTTTGCCTTAAATGCAATTTTAAAGCTTCCACCCTTAAAATCCATTAATCCATTCTCTGGATGATGGTTTCTTGTTCCCTCAGGACAAATATATACACTTGCTAGATTCTTAGATAATGCCTTAGATGCACGAACAATAGATTTTACAGCATTAAAATCATTATCTCTATCAATCTCAATAAAATTACAATTGTAAATGAATGGACCTGCGATAGGCATTGTTAGATTACCTGGCTTAGTTACGCAAGTAACTGGCTGTCCTTTTGTATAATATAGAATTGGCATTGGATCAAAATTCGATGTATGATTGGATACAATCATACTTTTTTCCTTTGGGAATTCTCCACTTCTAGTAAAATGAATACGGAATAGGAAAGGGACCACATAGGAGGTTTGTCTTACAAACCAATAACAAATTTTAGAGCCATTTTCTGGCTGTGGCTTGCCCTTTTTAATCTTTATATTCATAAATAGAGATGCTATCCAAAGTGGAATTAAATAAATTCCAAACCAAATGATGTATAGAATAGGAATAAATAGTACGAATATTAAAACCCACCACCATGTTGTATACGTTCCTGTAAAATAACAAATAACGCCAGATGTAGCAGTGGCTAAAAGAATAAGTATTGTATTAACGATCATAATAAAAACTCCTCATTGCTACTTTATTTTATCATTTTTCTTTTTTATTTTCTACATTTTCGATATAATTTAAGAGAAATATAGGGCAAAAGAGGTGCATTTTATGTTTTATGTAATGAATGAGATAAAAAAAGCATATATTTTAGATTCTATTTTGAATGCAAAGGATGATCAAAATCTTGCCAAACTTGCGGTAGGGAATCTAATATCCTTCTCTATAGAGCATGGAATAACAGGTAATCTTTATAAAAAATATATTTTGTATACTTTAATGTATAATGAAAATTCTTATACGAGAAGTATTGAATTGAATCAAAAAACAGAAGGACAATCCAATATTATCTTGATGGATTATCAGGAATATTTTGAATTATATAACAAGGAATTTGAATTCCTAAAGGAAACAAAATATTTCACCTTTAAAAGAGGTGAGGATACCTATTTAGCAACTATGCTAGATGATTTATATAATAAGATTGAGCAACTCAATAATTATTTAAATTTTGTTCATGCAATTGAAGGCTTCTATAAGGAAAAGGGACTATCGGATATGGCTATATATAAAGCCTTCCGTGTAGCGGATGGCATATTAAAGCCAATTAAAAATGTATTAAATATTACATTTAAGGATTTAATTGGATTAGAGTATCAAAAAAAGCTATTATGCGAGAATACAGAAAACTTTATTTTGGGTAAGCCTTATAATAATGTATTATTATATGGTGATGCAGGCACTGGTAAATCAAGCTCCATTAAGGCTTTAATTAATGAATATTTTGATAAGGGCTTAAGAATTATAGAGGTCTATAAGCATCAAATGGCAGAAATATCTAAAATTATAAACAAATTAAAAGCAAGACCATATCACTATATCATTTATATGGATGATTTATCCTTTGAGGAAAATGAAATTGAATATAAATATTTAAAGAGTATCATAGAAGGTGGTATTGAGCCTAAGCCTGAAAATGTTGTCATTTATGCAACATCCAATAGAAGACATTTAATTAAAGAAACAACAGAGGATAATGGGACCATATTTGATGATTTACATAGAAACGAAACACAGGCAGAAAAATTGTCCCTATCCTATCGATTTGGCCTTCAAATCTTTTATAGCTCTTTAACTCCATTGGAATTTCGATCTATGGTTTTGAAAATGGCAGAGGATCATAACATTCAAATGGATGAGGATCTTTTAATTAAAGAAGCCAATAAGTTCCAAATGAGAAGCGGTACATTATCCGGTAGATGTGCAGAGCAATTTATTAAATATTTATCGAATAAAATAGAAAAATAGCCCAATTCTTTAAGATATTTGAAATTATCCTTAAAGAAATCGGTTTACAAAGTAAAAAAATTGTGGAAATCAAAACTCATTTAATATATAATGAAACAGGTTTAAATTCTATAAAAAAGGGTGAAAATTATGGAAATTAGAAACGTTGCAATTATAGCTCACGTTGACCATGGTAAAACAACAATGGTTGATAAGCTTTTACAAAGCTCACATACATTTAGAGAAAATCAGCAGGTAGAGGAGTGCGTAATGGATAATAACGCACTAGAAAGAGAAAGAGGTATTACGATTCTTTCTAAGACTACTGCCATTAAATGGAAGGATACAAAAATTAATATTTTAGATACTCCAGGCCATGCAGACTTCTCTGGTGAGGTTGAAAGAATTATGAAGATGGTCGATGGAGTTGTTTTGATTGTTGATGCATATGAAGGTACAATGCCACAAACTAGATTCGTATTAAAGAAGGCATTTGAAGCACATTTAAAGCCAATCGTTGTAATCAATAAGGTAGATAAGCCATCCGCAAGACCTTTAGAGGTTGTTGATGAGGTATTAGAATTATTTATCGATTTAGGATGCGATGAGGATGAGCTTGATTTCCCAGTATGCTACGCTAGTGCTGTAAATAATACATCATCCTTAGATCCAGATCCATCTACACAAGCTCCATCTATGGGACCATTACTCGATATGATCTTAAAATATATTCCAGCCCCATCTATGGATTGTAATGCCCCACTTCAATTACAGCCTGCATTACTCGATTATACAGATTACACGGGAAGAATTGGTATTGGTAGAATTGTACGTGGTACAATTAAGTCTGGTGAGGTTGTATCCTGTTGTAGACTTGATGGATCGATTAAACAATTTAGAGTGCAAAAGCTATATTCCTATTTAGGACTTGATCGTATTGAAATTGAAGAGGGTGAGGCAGGAGATATTGTCGCATTCTCTGGACTTCCTGATGTATCTGTTGGTGAAACCATTTGTACTGTAGGTAAGGAAGAGGCTTTAGAGCCAATTCATATCTCAGAACCAACCGTACAGATGACCTTTGGTACAAATACTTCTCCATTTTGTGGTAAGGATGGTAAGATGGTCACTGCATCAAAAATTGAGGATAGGTTATTCCGTGAGGTTCAAAAGGATGTATCCTTAAAGGTAGAAAGAATTGGAAATTCTGAAGAATGGATTGTTTCTGGTAGAGGTGAATTACATCTAGGTATCTTAATTGAAACTATGAGAAGAGAAGGCTATGAATTCCAGGTTTCCCGTCCAAGAGTAATTATGAAGGAAATCGATGGTATCTTGTCGGAACCATATGAATATTGTGTTATCGATACTCCATCGGATACTGCAGGCTCCATCATTGAAATGATGGGTAACCGTCATGGTATTATGGAAACCATGTCCAATACAGAAACACAAACTAGACTTATTTATAATATTCCATCTAGAGGATTAATCGGATTTAATACAGATTTTATGACATTAACTAAGGGCTATGGTATTATCAACCATTCCTTCAGTGAATATAGACCTATGGAGGCCGTAAGTGTTGCTGAAAGAAGTGTTGGTGTATTAGTCTCTATGGCACAGGGTCAATCTACTGCATATTCCATTGGTGCACTTGAAGATAGAGGATCTATGTTTATTTCTCCAGGTGAGGAAATCTATGAAGGTATGATCGTTGGTGTTGCGAATAAGGATTTAGACTTAGCAGTGAATGTTGTTAAAGCTAAGCAGCAAACGAATACACGTTCTTCAAACAAGGATACAACAGTAGTATTAAAGAGACCTATTGTTATGGCACTTGAGCAATGTCTAGAATTCATCAACGAGGATGAATTAGTAGAAATTACTCCAAAGCATATCCGTCTAAGAAAGAAAATTCTAGACACTGTTGAACGTAAGAAATTTGATGCAAAAAGAAGAAGTGAAAAGGAATAAACTAGAGGGCTTTCATAAGCCCTTCTTTTCTTCTTTCAATTTTCTCATATTTAATATGCATAACTTCAATATTTAAACGATAGGCTTTTTTAGACATATTTTAAAAAAAGTCTAATTTAATTTTAGAGATTTTTTGTGAGACAATTTATGGATTTTCGGACAAAAATGAAGCATTTAAAGCATATTTTATTATAAATGTTTGAAAACACAAAATTTTATGCAACAATTTTGCTTTATTTGCCTAACTGGATGTGAGTTTAACTTTTATTTTTTAGGGGGAATCGATAGCTTGCGAATAAAATATATGTTGAAATCGTTTTTTTGAAATGATATACTTATGGCATATTGGATAAAGGCAAAACTAGAGTAATCTAGCGACGCAAAGCTATAGGGTCTTTACGAGACAGCCAGTTGCGATTTACATAAAAGTAATAGCAACTGGTTTTATTATTTTAAAAAGGGGGGCAATTCTATGAAGCATTTTAAGACTAAGTTTATAATCATTATAGCATCCATTGTTTCATTGATTGCTATTACATTAGGCGTTTATGCATATGTTTCTAGGATATCTGCAAGAGGAGAAATTAGTGTTTCAGCCACAACCATTAATGCTAAAACTACCTACACCTCATCAACGGATATCTTTGAATGGACCTATATAGAAGCTGGTGATATTAAGGAAATTAACATCACCACAGAAAATCAAACAGATGTTATTCTTCATAGATACTATAATATTCAATTAGCAAAAGACTTTACTTCTGATGAAAATCTATTGAAGGCAATTATTGTTTATTACAACAATACATATATTGGAACATTAAATGATGTTGTGAGCAAGCCTTTAAAAATAGAAGAGAAATATAATTTTATTGGACTTGCATCAAATAAAACCGATGGATTTAAATTTGAATTGCATCAAGCAGCAAAAAATTCTATTTTAGATAATAAGGATGTTAAAGTTACTATTACAACCTTTACTGAAAATGCCGATTATTATAAATATATTTTCGTTAAAAGCGAAGCAGATTTTAAAAAGGCAATCGATGATATGAATTCTGGTATGCTATCAGAAACTCCTACTATTGTTTTATGCAATAATATTACCTTAACAAACAATTACACAATTAGTGAACCTACGACCATCTATATGAATGGTTCTACACTAAATGGTGATTTAACAATTAATGATACAACTGCAACAGATCCTAATGCTTTATTAGAGGTATTCGGTGAGGGTGCATTTAATGGAACAGTTACCTTAGGAGATAATTATGATCAAAATGGTGCGATTAACCTAGTTAAAAACCATGTTAAGGATGTCTTAAAGGATGGAGTTTCGGCTGGTTCAACTACAAATATTTTAGGCCATTATGCATTCTATGGTATTTCTGTTTCAGCTATTACAAGATGTACTTTTACATCTCCAGATATAATTGTTCAAAATTCATCTAATGAGTATTACAATGCATTAGGTGCTGTTAAAGTTCATAATGATGAAATTATTAATTTTAAAATTTTAGGTTCAAAAACAGAACTAATTGATGGCACTTTAGCTCATTTACCACAAAACCGTACAATTTCATTGGATTTATTCTTGCCAACCTACATTCCTAGTCAAAATGCAAGTATCACATGGAAATCTAGTGATGAATCTATTATTACAAATACAGGTAAAATAACTGCAAAACGATTAGAAAATGCAGCAGTCACATTATATGCAGAAATAAGGGTAAATGAGAAAGTCTTTACTAGAACATTTAACTTTAAGGTATCTGCACATAATAATGAAATTAATTTCTATAAATTAGTTCAAGAAATATCTCCAATCGTAATTAGTAATGTTAGAAATAGTGAAGCAGATGATAATGAAGCTTTATATCATTTACCAATTGTAAACGATAATGGAGCATATGATTATAGAACATCTTATACATCCCCTGTAAATACAGAATTATTTAAATGGTCTGCTTATAGGAATATTGGACTTAAAAGTATTACATACAAAAAGGCTCCAGAGCAAGAAAAATTTGATTATATTACATTAGAGAATCCTAATAAATTATATTTAAATAATATTACTTTAAATAATTACGCAAGTATCACAATTACTGGTGATTTTGGTAATGAAGAAAAATATTCTACAAATATAAATATTAGTATATCTGTAGGTTCTAATACCCAATTACTAGAAAAAACATTCTCACAAATTAGTGACGAATTAAGCCAAATCTCTATATTAGGTAATATTTTATCTACAAGAATTCAAAATGGAATGGCAAATGAAAAAGGAGATTTCTCCTTAAGTACAAGATATCTTGATGAAGAAACAAATGAGTTAAGCGAGGATTATTCTGTAGAATATTCTGGCGAATCGAATATCATTACAAGCATTACAAAAAACGAAGAAACTGGAAAGTATGATTTTAGCATTAATCCTGAATATTTTAATGAATATGAAACAACAGTTGCATTTACAGCTACAGTATATTATAGAAAGGATCAAACAGGAGAAACATCTAAGTCTAGAACCTTCTATATAACTGTCCCTGCAGCACTACATATAAAGGATTTTGGAACTATATCGATTTATAATGCAACAAAGTATCAAGTATTTAATCAGTTACCAGCAAATGAAAAGACAGGTACTACAGGCTATACTGTATCAGGTACATCTTTAACGGACAATAATTTAGATTACATATTATTAAGAGATATCGTAGGAGATAGAGATTATTTAGCACAATATAATCATAATGACACTTCCTATTTGAAAAAAATCAACTATACTTCTTCAAATTATGCTCCTGGAACAGAAAGCTTATCTTATTTAACGAGTAGCACAAACCCAACATCTACAACAGATACTCTTGCATATGATTTTGCAAGATTAATCGAGTGGGCAACAGGAGATACT
>NZ_JAXFPY010000101.1:0-8964 GCF_034179385.1 Anaeroplasma sp. | reverse complement strand
TTATTCCCGATTTTTTGAGCCAGTAATTTTATTTTAGTGCGCCAGCAATATTCTTTATTTGAGCCATCGATATTTATGAATTGAGCCAGTGTATTTTGCCACACTGGCTCATAATATTTTATGGATGAAATCCTATATTAACATGCGTAGCTCGAAAAGGGGCAGGGAAAATCTGTGTCCCTGGGATTCTACTATTTTTTTATTTATATTTTTTAGTTAATATTTCCTAGAACAAAATAAAAAGTCCTTCATTTAAAATGACTAGAATATAGTCAAATTATTTGAAGGACTTCCTTCATTTATTTTGATAATACTATTTATTTTAGTTACATATAAAATGCTAATTTACATCTTTTATGGATAATCATTTTTATTCATGAAAATAAAATTGTTATTGTAGTTCCTTTTCCTAATACACTTTCAACATTTATTTTATATCCATAGGATAAGCATACGTGCTTAACTATAGATAGTCCTAACCCTGTACCAGAATTTTGTTTTGATCTAGCTTTATCAACTCTATAAAATCTTTCAAAAATATGCTCTAAATCTTTTTTAGAAATTCCTATTCCTGTATCAGATATGATAAGCTTATCCTTATTAAGAGTAATTATAATTTTTCCAAAATCATTATTGTAGGCAATAGAATTATCTAATATATTTTTAATTAATTTATATAAATCACTTTGACTAGCAGAAAGAATTACATCTTCAAGATTTTTTTCCACTTGAATATTTTTATTATCCATAGCTATTTTAAATTCTAAAAGACAATCATTAATTATTTTTGAAACATTTACATCTTCAATTGTAGTTAAAACATTGTTTTCAAGTCTTGATAGATCCAACATTTCAATGATAAGTTTGTTCATTCTTTGTGCTTCTTTAATCGTTCTTAATGTTGCATCTTGAATTTCTTCTTTTGTTGTTAATATTCCTTGTTGAATTAATTGTTGATATCCAATAATAGATGTCAATGGACTTTTTAATTCATGAGAAGCATTTGCAAAAAATTCCCTTTTTAAAGAATTCATGTTTTCTTGTAAAGTGATATCAACCATCAATAATGCAACATGAAAATTAGAGGCATTAGACCAAGAAGTTTCAAGAATATTAATATAAAGTAAGAATTTTCTTCCTTCTAAATCATAAATTAGTTGTTCTTCTTGATTGTTTTTAATACAATTTTCAATTTTTTCTTGAACGAAAATATCTCTAAATAAATACATGTAATTCTTATTTAAAATATAATCTTGTTCAAAACCAAATAAAGATAACAAATATTTATTTATTAACTCTATTTTACCTTCATTATTAAGTAAAACAAGCCCTTGATTCATATTATCTAATATGTATTTAGATTTTTCTTTTTCGTTAGATAAAGAGGTTACTTTTTCATTTAATAATACTGTTAATTCATTTATTTTTGATGATAACAATTCAAAGTCTGTATCATTTGTAAGTTTATTATCTAAAATAGTTTCTAATTTATTAATTTCATTTTTTATCGGCTTTAGTGTTTTATTATATAAAAGTGATGTAACAGTTATAGAAATAGATAAAATTATTATTAATGATATTAACCCAAAACCAATGTAATTATTAATAAATTTTGTTAATGATTGAATAGGAAGAGATAAACGAATGTAATAACCATCATCAACTTTCGCTAAATACATCATATTTAATTTTAATGAATCCGAATATCTTGTAACACATTCTCCTATTTTTTGAAGCTCTTCTCTATTTAAATGATTTTCTGCATCATTTAATGATGAATCAACAATAACATTTCCACTAAGATCAATAACAGAAATTCTTATATCTTCATTCGTTTTACTCATAACATCTTTTAATTCATCAAAATTAGTGCCATCAAAAACTTCGCAAGCAATATTTGAATAGGAATATAATTCATTTTTTGCTGTGTCATAATTTTGATTATTTACATAAATACAAGAAACAATAAATAAAACGAAAAGAGTTAAGATGCTACTTATTATTTCTATACATAATATTTTTCGTTTCATAATTCGATTTTATATCCTATCCCATATACTGATTTAATAATAACTCCATCAGTATCATTTATTTTTTTTCTTAAAGATTTAATATGCATATCTATAGTTCTTGATTCTATATCATCATTTCCCCAAATATGACGAAATAATTCTTCACGAGAAATTACTTCACCATTTTTCTTCATCAATAGTTCCATAATTTCAAATTCTTTATTCGTGAGTTCAATTAAAGTATTATCTTTATAAAATTCATGTTTCTTACTATCAAGAATTAAATTCCCACGAACAATTCGTGTGCTTTTGAAAAATCTTCTAGCTTTAGAGTTTACTCTAGACATCAATTCTAATATTTCAAATGGTTTCTCAATATAATCATCTGCTCCTAAATCTAAGCCATCAACTTTATCCATGACCATTCGATTCGCAGAGACAATAATAATTTGAATATCATCATTATCTTCATGATCTCTAATTGTTTTTAATATTTCACTTCCCTGAATATTTGGAAGCATCATATCCAGTAAAATTAAATTAGGTTTTTGTTCATTAAATCTTTTAAAAAAAGATTCTCCATCATAAAAAGATTCAACAACATAACCTTGTTTCGTTAAAGCGACATTAATTAAATGTGAAATATTCTTATCATCTTCAACAGAATATATCAAATAATTCATTGTTGTCCTCCTAGATAATCTTTTTATCTTTATGAAAACCACTGACAATATAAACCACCCATTCAGCAATGTTTACGGCATGGTCAGCAATTCTCTCTATATATTTTACCACAAGTGTTGTATAAACAGCAAAGGAAGGACTACAAATATTGTTTTCGGTCATTTTTATAATATCATTTATTAATTCATCATACATTTTATCAATTAAATCATCTCTATCAATGATGCTTTGTGCTAAATTAACATCTTGTTTTATATAAGCTTCAATAGAATCTTTTACCATTTGTAATGTTATATCTACAATTTTATTAACTTCTTCGTTAGAATGCTTTTCACTATTTTTTAATTTTAAAGAAAATTCTAAAACATCTTCAGCGTGATCTCCTAGTCTTTCTAAATCGGATATTAATTTTAATATTCCTGATATTTTTCTTAAATCACTTGCAAAAGGTCTTTCCTTTAATAATAAATGAAGACATTCTCCTTCGATCATTCTTTCTAAATTATCAACGACATCATCGTTTACAAGATAATCTTTTTCTTGATAATTTAAATAGGCATCAAAAGCAACATTTAGGTTGTTAATGACTAAATCCGCCATGTGTATTATTGAACTATCTAAATATTCTATTCCTTGTAATAAATTCATATTATCCAAACCTTCCTGTAATATAATCTTCTGTTTTTTTGTTTTTAGGTTGAGAGAATAAATCCATTGTTTTATCACATTCAATTACTTCTCCTAGCATAAAGAATGCTGTGTAATCAGAAACACGAGTTGCTTGTTGCATATTATGTGTAACAATAATTATTGTATAATCTTTTTTTAATTCATGAATTAATTCTTCAATTTTTAAAGTGGCAATTGGATCTAAAGCACTCGTTGGTTCATCCATTAAAATTACATCTGGCTGCATTGCAATACACCTGGCAATGCATAATCTTTGTTGCTGACCACCTGAAAGACCCATGGCGGATTCTTTTAATCTATCTTTTACTTCGTCATAAAGAGCAGCTTTTTTTAATGATTCAACAACAATATTTTTTAATGTCTCTTTCTTTTTAATTCCTTGGCATCTAGGTCCATAAGCTATATTATCAAATATTGACATTGGAAATGGATTAGGATTTTGAAAAACCATTCCAACTTTTCTTCTTAATTCTAAAGTATTCATTTGGCTAATATTTTGATTTTCATATAGAATACTTCCTTCAACTTTACATCCTTCAATTAAATCATTCATTCTATTTAAACATCTAAGAAGAGTTGATTTTCCACAGCCAGAAGGTCCAATAAAGGCTGTAACTTGATTTTTATATAAGTCTAAGTTAATATTTTTTAAGGCTTGTTTATTGCCATAAAATAAATTAACATTTTCTATTTTAAATACACTTTCCATTGATTATGTCCTTTCAAATTTATTTAATTTCTTTCCGATAATTTTAACTATGATATTTAACATTAATACCATTGTAAGAATTACAATGGATATGGCACAAGCAAGCTTATAATTCGGGTTTTCTCCACCGAGTAAGTTCCAAATATGAGTAGCTAAAGTAGTAGCACCTTTATTAATGAAAATTTGATCTTGAACTTGAGAACCAACTACAAATATTAATGCTGCACTTTCACCAATAATTCTTCCTATGCAAAGAAGAGTTGATGTTAAAATACCTGGTATAGCATTTGGTAAAATAATTTTAAATGTCGTTTGTGTTTGACTAGCTCCTAAAGCTAAAGAAGCATGAGATAATGAATCAGGAATTACATCAATTGCTTCTTTTGTAGTTTTAATAATTACTGGAAGCAACATGATGGATAAAGTCATAGCACCTGCCATTAATGAAATACCATCAGATGAAATAATTTTGTTTAATATTGGAATAAAAATAATTACTCCAACTAATCCAAATATAATTGATGGGACTCCTCCTGTCATATCAATCATAGCTTCTAAAATGCTACTAAATTTATTTTTCTTAGCATAGACACTTAAATAGATAGCAGCACATATTCCAATTGGTAAGGATATGAATAATGTAATGATTATTAATAAAAATGTCGCTATTAATGACCCCTTAATTCCTCCACCATCCGTATAAATAGATAAGTTAGTAATACTTATAGCTTGATCAAATTTTTTAGCTACAGTATTCGCATCATCTTTACTAGTTATTGTCAATAAAGTATCATTCTCACAAACGAAAACACCTTTCTTAATATATTGTCCAACAGCTATTGAAACATAATGATTACTTCCTACATCAACCATATTTTTAAGTGGTGAATTAGAATCTATATAACGAATGGAAACAACTTTTTCCCCTTCTAAATTGGTTGTATCAGCAAAAGCAACTCCCCAAGCTTTAGAAAAATATTCACCATCTTTACAATTATAAGAAAAGCTTGTTAAATGATCTTCTGTATATTTTAAGGTATATGACTCACTATAATAATTATTCGTTAATAAATCAAAGGATATTGAACTTGCGCCATTAGAGAAAATAAACACAAAGATCAATACTAAAATTAATACTCCAAAACTAGAAAACAAATAGGTTATTCCATTTAATATTTTATCCTTTATAATACGTTTCTTCATATTAATTTCCTACTTTCTTTTTCACTAAATTAAGAACTATATTGGTTGAAACAATAATTATAATTAATACAATACCTAAAGAAAATTTTATATCATATGCCATTCCACTAGCTTCATTAAAACCACTTAAAATAGTAGTTGTAATCGTACTAGTTGTATCAAATAAAGAAAAAGTAGGGCCAACTTGAGCATTACCACAAACTTTAGATACAGCAGTCGCTTCCCCTAAAGCTCTTCCAACACCTAAAATGATTCCAGAAAATATTCCATTTTTAGCGCCTTTTAAAACAACTTTGAAATTTGTTTGTGTCTTTGAAGCTCCTAAAGCTAAAGAACCTAAAATCAAATTATTATTAACCGCTTGAATTGAAGTTATGGATACCATTGTTATAGTAGGGAAAATCATCATTCCAAGAACTAAAGAAGCAGTGAATACGGATTGTCCTCCAAGTGTTTGAATGTTAAATATTTCACTTATTTTCATTACAATTCTTGTCAAATAAGCTTGACCAAATAGACCATAAATAATGGATGGAACACTAGCTAATAATTCAATTACTAGTTGTAAACATGTTCCTATTTTTTTAGGAGCAATTCTTACTATAAATAAAGAAGATAAAATACTGATTGGAACGGCAATGAATAAAGCTAATACAGTTATATATATTGTATTTAAAATAATAAATCCAGCTCCAAAATGATTTGGTGCAAAATTCCATCTATATCCAAATAAAAACTCTGAAAATGATATCCTATATATTTGGTTATTTACTATATATTCTTTAAAAAATGGTTGTACGCCTTTTATGACAATAAAAGCAATAATCACTACGATTATTGCTGAACATAAAATACAAACACTCATAAAAAAGCCTTTAAAGAATATATCTGTTCTTGTTTTTCTTTTTAACGAAGACTTTTTTAAAATGTTTTCTTTCATGCTTATATTACCTCATTCCATTTCGTGTAAACACCAGTATACATTTTTACTAATTGGTCTTTATGAATATCTTTACATGTATTCAAAGCATTGACTACTACAACAATTGCATCAATACATAAATTTCCATAAGTTCCATCTTCTGCAGGTTCTGAACTATCTAATTTAAATTCACGAGAAGCAAAAGCCATATCTAAATAGCCAGTAGAATCTTTATCATCACCTTGAGTCTTTTTATATGCATCACCTGAGCCATAATAATTGTGTGAGAAATTAACATTACCACAAAGAGATGAGAATTCACTAGCTAAAGCTTGAGCCATTTTAGAAACAGATGTTGATCCACCAAAATGAATAGTAATATCTGAATGATCTAGAGTAACGATTGGGTAATTACCTTTTATTGAATCCCATGTAGGATCACTTGCTTTAACATCTAAAATTCCACCTTCTGATTGCATAGTAGATTTAGCTTCTTGAGTAGTAAGGTACGCTAAGAATGCTTCAATAATTTGTTCTTTTTCTGCATTATCATAATTGCTTCTAACAATGTAATTAAAGTTTCTTGTCAAAGTATATGATTTATTTAATACATTTTCTTCCGTTGGAGCAACACCTTCATAACTCAATCCTTTTAAATTTGAACCTTCTAAAGATGACATTGAAATATATCCAATACCATATTTATCGTTTTTAATAGAATTGATCATGTCACCGTTTGATTCAACGGTTCCTAGACCTTCAACTTTTAAAATAGAGTTATCTTCTTTTGCTTCACTTAAACCAATACCTGTAAAGAAACCATCTCTTGTCCCAGAAGTTGTATCTCTAGTGTAAAGTTTGATTTCTGCTTCTGGATTAAATGCATTGTTTGAACAACCTACTAATCCAAAAAATGCTACGAATAATAAACATGAAAACTTTAAAATTTTCTTCATATATAAACTCCTTTTCTATTTTTTACAACAACATTTTACTTATATTTATTTTTTAAAAATACCTGAAAGTGGTAAAGAATTGTAAAGAAGTTGTAAAAAACGTATGCCTCTTTTATGGATACATTATGAAAAAGCATATGCAAAGTTTAAAAAAAACTTAAAGGCAGATTGAGGCCTTTAAGCTTTTGTATTCAATGTACTACTTTTCTATATATAAGGATAACCATCTATCCTTAGATTTAATACCATTTGTTATATATGCATACCAAAAGATGGTAGTCTTTGTGTTTTTTAAAGCTTCCCAAAGGATGTTAAATTCCATATATGCAATGTCGTTATTGTTGTGGCATATCAAAATGCATTCTTTATTATTCATATTGAATTCATTTAGAATCTTATTTAATAATTTAGGAGTTAATGGCTCATTAATTATATATTTATAATGGTTAAATGATTTATTTTTTAAACAAGACCTGATATCTGAAGCACATAATGTAACAAATCCACCCTTATACATAGCATTTATTAAATCTAGTACTGCAGTTTCATAATCATTAGAATAGATATATGAATCATACCCTTCTATTTTATTTTCATATTTATTATCCATAAATTGGACATAGACCTGATATTTATCTTTCTTATCTACATTCATATTATCACATATAAAATCAAATGCACTACTCCCATATTTGAGATAAAAGATATGCTTCTATTAAATTCTAATTCTTTTATTTTATTTTCTAATTCTTTATTTGTTGTGTGAACTATTACAATTTCTTCATGTTTGCTAAATACATCTTCCCCAAACATTATTAGCCACCTTATCTACCTTTATTATAAATTTTAGAATTTAAAGCAAGATAAAAACTGCACCAAATAGTGCAGTAGTTATAGTTGCAGTTTCATTTCTTAGATTTGATGTATTGATACATCATATCTTCTCTTTCAGCTAAATCGCGCCAAGAGTGTATTTTAATATCAATTTTAAATACCTGAATATAGGCCTTAAACATTTCTTCTGCAATGACATCAGGTGCAAGCCTACCTGTTGCCCCACCGAAGGCTGGAATGACTATTTTCTTTACATTATTCTTCAGTGCACAAATTAATGTAGATCTCATAGAGGTATAGACTACCTCTGGATTTTTAATTTTAGATGGTACCCTCATCGTTGAGGTGTGAATTAGTTTTTTGTTTTCACCTGGTATATCTACAATAATGGATGAACCAACCTGTTGTTCACCATATAAATTAGAAATAATATAATCTTGAACTCTTTGTTGAAGCTTATTTCCAAATAACATGGTAAGTGCCTTATCGTATCCACCATCCATAAGTCCATAGGAGTTTGCAGGAGATACATAGCAATCTACATCATCTAGACTTGCAAATTCTAAAAATTCACAGACGATTTTAACATCACTACATTCACTAAAATATTTTCTCCAGGCTTGGCACATTTCCTTTTTATTATCTAATAATATTATTTCCATTATTCTTCCCACCACTTCCTTAGATTTTTCCTATATATATCAAGTTCTTCTTGCGTAAATTCAAAATATTCCTCTCTATATAATATCCTTATCATATATCCTATCTATGATTTGAAATGAATCACAATATCATCAAATCATATTTGATTCCTTCTTGAAATTATAATCTATAGAATCCTTAAAATATTTAATATTTAATACAGTTTCAACACCTGTAAATAAGCTTCTTTCACTATCATTCTATATCTATAATATATATATGAAAATTAAAAGCTGCAACAAAAATGCGATA
>NZ_JAXFPY010000021.1:0-2922 GCF_034179385.1 Anaeroplasma sp. | reverse complement strand
TCATGTGCTATTTTTCTTTTTATATTCTCTTCCAATATCTCATTGTAACCGTCTAAAAATAATACAAGCACACTATTCTTAAATAATAAATCGTATTGATGCTCATATTCCTTCAGAGTTAAATTTAATATGCCTTCTATTGATGCCGTTTCTTCTACTATATTTTTCAATTCAATCCACACGGGCAGTTTTTTTGTCTTCCCCGAAATAATATCCTTTAATAATTCAATATACATCCTTCGCATCTGGGTTGTTTTACCCGTTCCAGCTTCACCTATGAATTTGATAGATTTCGTATAATCATATTCAAAAGTTTGATTCTCATCATCCTTCCAATTTAATTGAAGAAATTTACTTAAAAATTCATTTAATTCATCTGAATTTGGCATATATCTTTGAGCAAATGTAACATAATCTATATTATTTTCTATAAATTCCTTTTCATAATAATCGCATATTAAATCATAGTTTTTGATGCACTGATCCATATACACTATAAACAAGCTTTTAATTCGTTCCATTTTTTCAATGAAATCAAATGTTTCAGGATTGTCATGTGCTTTTATTCTATTTCTCAGCTGATAAACTACAATATAATCATAAATAAAATAAGGACATTCTTTATATGCTTCTGCATTTGCCTCTGCAAGATGAAAGCCTTCTTTACCACGAATATTATCTGCATTTGACGCATTTATGGTATCATTTACTCTAGCCGCTTTAACCTGTGGATCATCTAACATTCTATAAAATCCAATTCGTGTATAGTATGCTTGCAACATGGCATCTTCTGTCGTATGTCCTTTAAGGTTTTCAATCTTTCTAAGCATGCCTTCTATTCTACAGCCAGAAATAATATCCCATGAGGATGATGTAATATTCGATTCATTTAATAAATTTCCATAATCTATATCAAAATTTGATTTTTCGTCATTAATATTAATTAGCGATGCTAATGCTCTCAATCCCCTTTCAAATTCTTCGTTTGAAAAAGCATCTCCCATTAAGCTCTTTAAGTTACCCTTTAAGGCGTTTGAAATATTATACATTCTCCCATCTCCTTGTACTATTTAGATATAAATCCAAGTATATCTGCTACTACTGACACTAACTGAAACAACCCTAATACTGCAATTATTAATGAAATGAAATTTATTTTTTTATCTCTTCCTTTGTCTATTTCATCATCTAGCTTAAAAACCAGATCGCTCAATGTACTCTCATAATCTGAAAGATTTAAAATCCTTCTATACTCGTCATATAAGGCTTGGAATTCTGTATCTTCTGTAATAACCTTATATGAATAGCATGTTATCAAATCTATAATACGTTCTTTTATTTTTTTTATCACCTTTGCATTTTCGTTTTTCGCATTTACTATCTGTTTCCGCAAAATTAAATACATTTGTCTCTCATGGTGAAGTAACATAAACATTTTTAATATATTATCGTTGTATTTGTTTCTAAAATCCTGTTCTAAAGCTTTTTCTTCTTCAGAACATATGTTGCAATAATGTTGATTGGAAATTATTAATATATGTTCAGATGAACAATAACACTCATGCAACTTATCTATATTATGAATGCTTTCATTATCTGAATTTAGTTTTCTCGTCTCACTTGGGCTTAATTTTGTTATTACGTTAGACACAACTAAACATTTCTTTAAGCTTCCGACTGGAAAAAGTGAAATAAACGGTAAATTTGATTTGAATAATTGCAAGCTTTGATCTTGACCTTCACATAATCTCTTCGATAGTGATTCAATATCTTTATACATACTTTCATATGTATTATTACTTTTATTATTAAAAGTTTTTGTAAACACTATAAAACCAACATTTGACTCAAAACAAAATATCCTTATGCATTGTTTTTCTTCTATAACTTCAATATCGTAACTTAAACATTTCCTATATGTTTCAGAAATAAATCCTAGAAAAAAATCATCATTAATTACATTCTTTTTTAATCTAACTCCTGAAACACTTTCAATCGATGATACATATCTTTCAAATCCTACCTTTCCTTCATACTGAAAAGGTATCAATATATAAAATATGTTATTTTCTATTGAATTCATATAACTTATCCCTCATATTAATTTGATCTTTAATTTATCATATCATAACATATATTTATATCCTATTACCTATTTATCTCGTAAACAGTTACAAATATTAGAAGATAACTGTGTATTTTTATCTTGTAATTTATATCTTCCCGAGAATCATTCCTCAAGCAATGCAGTACAACATAAATATTAAATAGTTTCCTATTATAATAATAAGAAACTCCTGTTTTTATATTCTTATGCCCCATAATGGCCTGAATAACTTTCACATTAGCTTCATTCTCACAATACCTTGTACAGAATTTATGACGTAAATGATGACACGAAAAGTGAGGAATAATAAGAGGATTTCTATTTTCTTTTTCGCTAGAATTTCTTCTTCTGTATTATACGCATTAATAATTCTTTTAATTGCATCATTTACATTCTGTTCACTTCAAGTTAAATGCTGTTCCCTCATAAATCAGTATATTATAATATTTATTTGAATAGTCAAAATATAGAATCACTAATTAGTATCTAAAGAGTATTATTACTTTATTATTATTATATTTAGACTCTGTGATTCAGAATTAAAAAATAAATATATAGCCCTTAACGCATTGTTTTTTAACTAAATCATTTATTTTTTTTAGTTTATCAACTTTATTACCTTGATCCTTATAGGACCTATAGTTTGCAATAGTTAGTTATATGTCTTAACAGGAAGATTATTTCCTTCCTGTTAGAACCGTTAAATTAATGCAAAAAGACAGGTCTCTATTAGCACCTGTCCTTATACTATTTCCTATAAATTTGTTTCCTCAGCAAGTTACAGCAAGTTAAATCATTCCTTTCCTTTTGTATAT
>NZ_JAXFPY010000119.1:0-81969 GCF_034179385.1 Anaeroplasma sp. | reverse complement strand
ATTCTATTGAAACGTTTACAATAGGATTTCACCAAAATTGTACATTATTTTCAAAAGCATCTATGTTACAATGATTATAAGAAGAAAGGATGAAGATCTTATGCAAATATTCCAAAGTATATTAGCTTTACTTGCAGGTGTTGGTGTATTCGTCATAGGTATGAATATGATGTCTGATGCCTTACAAAAGGTTGCAGGTCCTGGCATGAAAAAGCTAATAGGTAAAATCACAAATAACCGATTTGCTGGTGTCGGAATTGGTGCTGGTGTTACAGCATTAATACAGTCGAGTGCTGCAACTACAGTCATGGCTATCGGTTTTGTTAATGCTGGTGCTATGACTCTTGCCCAAGCAACTTCAATAATTATGGGTGCAAATATCGGTACAACCGTTACCGGATTATTAGTTTCCTTAGAAAGCTTAAATATTTCATTATATGCATCTGTTTTAGCATTCATAGGTATTATGATGACCTTTGTTAAGAAAAATGATAGGATTCATAATATTGGTGGTATACTTGCGGGCTTAGGTTTATTATTTATAGGTTTAAAGCTTGTTGGTCAGGCCTTCGATAATGAAGAAGTATTAAATGCTTTTATGAATTTATTCCAAGCATTAGATTTTCCATTATTATTAGTATTATTTGGTATTTTATTAACTGCATTAATGCAATCCTCATCTGCTATGACTGGCTTAGTTATCATGATGGCAGGATCTGGTGCTATGACTATGGGGGACGCATTATTCGTAATTATTGGTGCGAACGTTGGTACTTGTTTTACATCTTTGCTTGCAATTATAGGTTCATCTACAAATGCGAAAAGAACCGGCTTTATGCATTTGATTTTTAATCTAATTGGTTCGGCTCTATTTACAATAATAGTTTGGATTTTTACAGATCAAATTCAGGAGTTATTAAAAAATACTGGTTGGAATAAAGAATTTCAAATTGCTGTGTTCCACGTTATATTTAATGTTGTAACAACTTTGATTTTATTACCATTTACAAAATATTTAGTTAAATTCATTGAGCATGTTGTTCCAGATAAGCCAAATGAGCTAGCGCACACATTAAAATTTATCGACCGTCGTGAGCTACGTACTCCAGCTATCGCTGTTATGCAGGTTAAAAAGGAAATTGAAAATATGGCGAATTTAGCTAAGGAAAACCTTGAAAAGGGATTCTATGAGGTATGTAACCAGGAAGGTAAATATGATCTAGAGATTGAAAAGAGAGAAAATGCAATCGACTACATCAATGCTGAGGTTACAGACTTCTTAATTAAGCTATCTCCTTTAGTAACTGGTTCTAACCTTGAGCAGGTTGGTTCTTATTACCATGTAATTAACGATATTGAACGTATTGGTGACCATGCAGAAAATCTACTTAAGGATGCACAGCATATGCACGAAAAGGGTATAAAATTCTCTAGTGTGGCAGAAGCAGAATTAAAGACGATGTTTGATACGGTTGAGCAAATGTTTGCGATTGCAATTAAAACATTTGATACATCCATAGATGTCGATTTAAAGGAGTTATCCGATCTTGAAGCTAAGACAGATGATTTAAAGCATCAATTATCGATTTCTCACTTTGAAAGACTTGCACAAGAAAACTGTACAATGGAGTTAGGTGGTTATTTCACATCCATTATTTCTGGACTTGAAAGAGTTGGTGATCACTTAGTTAATATAGGTTATTCTATTCAAGACCCAACAGGTAATCAAAACGAAAGAACAGATAATTATAATTTCTATTGGGAATAAGCTTCTAAGGAAGCTTTTTTCTTTTCAAAATCAAATTTCTCATGATATAATGGAATTAGATAGATACGATTGGAGGGATTTTTATGATCCCATATATATTTTTAGGACTTGGTGCAGTATCCTTAGGTATGTTTTTATTTAAAAGAGATAAGAAAAGCTCTATTGTTGCGATTGCCCTAAAGGCATTAACTAGTCTATTCTTTTTGCTTACCGCTCTATTTTCCTTATACGAAAATATAGGAAATAATCCTATAGATAACAGTAAGCTTTTAGCTTTAATCTTTATGATTTTAGGCTTGATTTTTGGAATGGTTGGAGATATTCTACTCGATTTTAAAATCTATTTTAAAACCTTAAATATGAGATTTTTATGCTTAGAAAATGATTATGATATTCTAATGATTACAGGAATGTCATCCTTTGGTATTGGGCATATATTTTATATCCTTGCCTTAATGGTCTATACCCCAATAGAATGGATATATCTGATATTTTCTACTCTAGGTGCCACACTCTTCATGTCTTTTATATTTATAATATCCATAAAAGTAATGAAAATGGATTTTAGAAAATTCTTCATTCCATCCATTTTATATGGCATATTACTTGCGAGCTTTGTTTTTCTATCAATATTTAAGATTTCATTTTCTTATACAAAGGCAAACTTGTTGATACTTATTGGTTCTATTTTATTCATTGTTTCCGATTTGATTTTATCGATTACCTACTTTTCTAAAAAAGAGGATTATGAGAAAAAAGGATTTATGAATCCGGAATCAAGATTTATGATTATTATGAATCATATAACGTATTATGCTGCACAGTTTTTAATTGCAATTGCAATATTATTTTTATAAAATTTATGTAAGGAGGAATATAAAAAATGAGAAAGAATTTTGGTGTTAAGCAGTAT
Source organism: Anaeroplasma sp. (assembly GCF_034179385.1). Classification (NCBI taxonomy): domain Bacteria; kingdom Bacillati; phylum Mycoplasmatota; class Mollicutes; order Anaeroplasmatales; family Anaeroplasmataceae; genus Anaeroplasma; species Anaeroplasma sp. The sequence goes on along the minus strand of NZ_JAXFPY010000119.1, from coordinate 79,288 downwards.
TTATATCCAATGCCTGTTTTCATTATTGGAAGCTACGATGAGAATGGTAATCCAAATTTGATGAATGCCGCTTGGGGTGGCATTACGGATACAGATAAAATATCTATTGCGATGAGCCATCATAAAACTACAGAAAACATACTAAAAACAAAAGCCTTCACAGTAGCTATTGGTACAAAGGAATATATGGCTGCATGTGATTATGTTGGGATTGTATCTGGTTTAAAGGATAAGGATAAATTTAAGAAAAGTGGATTCCATCAAATTAGAAGTGAATTTGTAAATGCACCTATTATAGAAGAATTACCTATAACACTAGAGTGTGAATTATATTCTTATCAAAATGAAGTAATGGTAGGAAAAATTATTAATGTATCTTCTGATGAAAAATTTTTAGGACCAGATGGACTTCCTGATTTAGATAAATTTACTCCAATTACCTTCGATCCAATTCATCATGACTATTTAGCGCTTGGTGAGGCTTTAGGTCAGGCATTTTGTATTGGTAAGGAAAAAATGTAATTATTGGGCTATACGAAAGTATAGCTTTTCTTTCTTTATTGATTTTTGCTCCTTTATCATATATGATAAATATATATAACAAGGAGGCTTTTTATGGGCAAGGTATGGTTAGATTGGGAAACCGCAAATAATTTTATTACAGATGCATTTGTAGGATATGGTGTGCCTTTTGAGGATGCAAAAATCTGTACAGAGGTATTACTAGAAAGTGATAAAAGAGGCATTGAATCTCATGGATGTAATCGATTTAAGCCGATTTATATTGATAGAATAGTTGCAGGAATCCAAAATCCTGTAACGAATTTTGAAATAATAAAAGAAACAGAATGTACTGCAGTTGTGGATGGACATGATGGAATGGGTCAGGTCATCGGTAAAAGAAGCATGCAGATGGCGATAGATAAAGCAAAAAAATATGGTATGGGCATGGTTGTTGTAAGAAATTCCTGCCACTATGGTATTGCTGGATACTATGCAACGCAAGCAACAAGCCAGGGCTGTATTGGTATTACAGGTACAAACGCAAGGCCAAGTGTTGCACCTACCTTTGGTGTTGAGGGTATGTTTGGTACAAACCCACTTACGATTGGTATTCCATCCGATGAGCCATTTGATTTTATTTTAGATTGTGCTACATCCATCACACAAAATGGTAAGATTGAATATTATGAAAGAATTGGCGAGGATGTACACGAGGGAACAATTATTGGAAATGATGGTAAGCCTGTTTTAGGTGATGCAGGTATTGCACTTAAGAAGATTCGAAGTGGCGAGGCTGCACTGACTACCCTAGGTGGTATTGGTGAGGCTTTAGGTGGATATAAGGGCTATGGCTATGCTGTTGCTGTTGAGTTATTATCTGCAGTATTGCAAGACGGATTATATGGCAAAGATTTAAATGGTAAGGATAAGGATGGTAATAAATCTCCATATCATTTAGGTCATTTCTTTATTGCAATTGATACAAATCATTTCTTAGGAGAGGATTTATGTAGAAAGAAAACAGGAGATATTTTAAGAAGCATTCGAGCTTCTCAAAAACAGCCTGGTCAAGAACATATTTATACTGCTGGAGAAAAGGAATATAATGTATGGCAGGAAAGAAAAGATAAAGGTGTACCTATTTCTGAACCAGTACAAAAGGAAATGAGCGCAGTAAGAGATTCCTTAGGACTTAAATATAAATTCCCTTGGGAATAAAAAGCGGGGCTTCCCGCTTTTAAAAATTATACATGAAAGGGGATGGGCTTTATGCCTTTTTTACCTATAACTTTAGAAGAAATGAAAGAATATGGTTGGGAACAACCAGATTTTGTATATATCATTGGAGATGCTTATATTGATCATCCATCCTTTGGACCTGCTATTATTTCTAGAGTATTAGAAAATTTTGGTTATAAGGTATGTATTGTATCTCAACCAGATATTCATGATGATAAGCCATTTAAGCTATTTGGAAGACCTAGACTTGCCTTCTTGGTTTGTGCTGGTAATATTGATTCAATGGTAGATCATTATTCTGTTTCCAAAAAAAGAAGAAAAAAGGATTATTATACTCCAAATGGAGAAATGGGCAAAAGACCGGATAGAGCATTGATCCGATATTGCTCTAAATTAAAAGAATTATATCCAGATGTACCCGTTGTTTGTGGTGGAATTGAAGCTTCCCTAAGAAGATTAAATCATTATGATTATTGGGATGATTCTGTAAGAAGAAGTGTATTACTTGATTCTCATGCAGACCTACTTTTATATGGTATGGGTGAAAAGACTATCGTTCAGGTTGCAGATGCACTAGATTCTGGTCTTGATATTAAGGATATTATTTATATAAGAAATTCTGTGTGGAAAACAAAGGATAAGGACTTATTGCCAGAGGATGCTATATGGCTTCCTTCCTATGATGAGGTTTTAGCGGATAAAATGAATTATGTTAAATCCTTCCAAATGCAATATCAGAATACAGATGCCTTTACAGGCAAGGCCTTAATCGAACCTTATAAGAATGTATATGTCGTACAAAATCCACCTGAGTTCCCATTATCTCAGGAGGAAATGGATGCAACCTATTCCTTACCCTATATGAGAGCATGTCATCCATTAATTGAGGCAAAAGGACATGTCCCTGCAATTGATGAGGTAAAATTCTCCGTTATATCGAATAGAGGATGCTATGGAGGATGTCATTTTTGCGCACTTACAATGCATCAGGGTAGGATTATTCAATCGAGAAGCAAAGAATCCATTTTAGATGAAATTAAGGCGATTTCTAAGGATAAGGATTTTAAAGGATATATCCATGATATCGGTGGACCTACTGCAAATTTCTATAGACCTGCCTGCGGTAAACAATTAAAGCATGGTGTATGTACAACAAGAGAATGTATTGGCTATAATCCATGCAAGAATCTAGAAGTAGATCATACAGAATATTTAGATATTTTAAAGGAAGCAAGAAAGCTTCCTGGAATTAAAAAGGTCTTCGTAAGAAGTGGCTTACGATATGATTATATTATGTATGATAAAAACCCTGAATTCTTCGAAGAATTAATCAAATATCATATTTCAGGACAGCTAAAGGTGGCACCAGAGCATGTTGCAGATGAGGTATTAGTAAGAATGGGTAAGCCATCTCGCGGCTTATATGACGAATTTGTAAACCGATATGAGAATTTAAATCATAAATTTGGGATGGACCAATATTTAGTTCCATATTTAATGTCCTCTCATCCTGGTTCTACATTAAATAGTGCAATAGAGCTTGCGGAATACTTAAGAGATTCAGGCCATATGCCTGAACAAGTACAGGACTTTTACCCAACTCCAGGTACAGCATCTACATGTATGTATTATACAGGAATAGATCCATTTAGAGGAGATAAGGTATATGTACCAAAGAACCCTCACGAAAAGGCTATGCAGCGTGCCTTAATGCAATATAAGCTTCCACAAAACTATGATTTAGTTTATGAGGCATTAACAAAAGCAGGGCGTCAAGACTTAATAGGATTTGATAAAAAGTGCTTAATTAAGCCTAGAGGATCTAAGGTAGGATATATACCCCCACGTAAGGGTAGGGAGACAAAAACAGGGAATAAAAAAACAAAATAGTTTAACTCTTTTCATATTGTTTAATAAAAATATATTTTTCCTGTTATATTTTTAATATAAAAGGTTTATAATAATATAAAGGTTACATTTTATAAAACTAAAGAAGGAAGGAAAATCATATGGCAGCAATTGGAAAATATGTTATTTTTAATGAAGGTGGATTCTTTTATAAATATCGTCTATATGCAAGTAATGGTCAAGCATTGATCATTAGTGAAGCATATAAGGATAGAAAAGCATGCTTAGGTGGAATTGATACACTAAAGAAGAACATTGATAATTTAAAACTTGATTACGAAAAGGACAAGAAAGGTGCATGGTGCTTCCGATTAATTACACAGCAAGGTAGACCACTTGCACAAAGTGCAAATTATAAAACACAAAAGGATGCAGAAAGAGCTGCAGGCTCTTTCCAGAAATTTGCATTAACGGATAAGATTGTTGATGAGGACCAAACCAATTCAGATGATCACTATGATGTACAGGTTATGGAAGATTCTATTTCCCCATCTTCCAATGGTAAATTCTTAATTCTTAACGAAGATAAGGATTATTATTATCAGCTTAAAGCAAACAATGGACAGGTATTATGCACCTCTCAAGCATATCTATCAGAAAAGTCTGCAAGAGATGCAATGGAGAATTTCCGTAAGAATGTTTACGAAGGTAGTTTCTATATTTTTATCGATAAGCGTAAACAAGCATTCTTTAAGCTATATTCTAAGCAGTTACGTTTAGTTATGACAGGTGAAACCTATAAGACAAAAGATATGGCTATTAGTGCTGCAAAATCTGTATTAAAATTCGCTCGTGATGCAAAGGTAGTAGAATAATAGATATTAGGCCTTGGAATAGGCCTTTTTCTTTTCATGCGATTCCTATAGAAATGGGACATAAATTATTATATAATTTTAGCGAAAAGAGGTATAGACATATGATTGAAATTAAAAATTTTTCAAAATCCTATGTTAAGGGTACTAAAGCAGTAGATGATTTATCCTTGACGATTTCTGATGGAGACCTTTGTGCCTTTGTTGGATTAAATGGTGCTGGTAAATCGACTACTATTAAGGCTTTAATGGGTATTTTACCATTTGAAGAGGGTGAGATTTTAGTTGATGGGAAGAATATAAAATCAAATCCAGTAGAAATTAAAAAGGAAATGGCCTATGTACCAGATAATCCTGAGGTATATGCATTTATGAAGGGAATCGATTATATTAAATTTATCTTATCGATTTATGGCACACCATTTGATGAAAAGGAAATGGAAGACTTTGCTAAAGAATTAGGAATCTATAATGCTTTAGGGGATTTAGTTAGTTCCTATTCTCACGGCATGAAGCAAAAAATAGTTTTACTTGCTGCATTCCTACATCATCCAAAGATTCTAGTATTAGATGAACCATTTGTAGGATTAGATCCAAAGGCTACTCATATACTTAAGGAAAAGATGAAATCCTACACAGAGGCTGGAAATACGATTTTCTTCTCAACACACGTACTTGAGGTTGCAGAAAAGCTATGCAATAAGGTTGCAATTATTAACAAGGGAAAACTTGTTGCATCAGGTACTATGGAAGATGTTATTAAGGATAATTCCTTGGAGAATGTATTCTTAGAAATATTTGATGAAAAAGAGGCAACGACAAATGAATAATTTCTTTACATTAACCAAGGTATTCTTTTTATCTGGCTTCAATGTAAATAAGAAAAAGAAAAATCAAAAAAATGCATTTAAGCTTTTCCTACTCACCTTAGCTTTATTTATGTTGATCTCTATATCCCTATCCTTTGTATTTTCAGAGCAAATGAAGGAAGCAGGACTACCAGTTGAGACGTTCTTGGGTGTTATTTTAATGTTTGCATTTATGCTAAATTTAGTTATATCTATATTTCAGCTACAATCCATTATATTTAACACTAAGGATTATGAATTTCTAGAAAGCTTACCCTTAAGTAAGCCTACGATTATTGCATCTAAGCTATTTGCAACATATTTAATTAATCTATCTGAGGATATAGCATTAATACTTCCTGCAATCCTTATTTATTTCATTAATGGTGGTGCACCACTTAATGCAGTTATGTCCTTTGTTGGAGCTATATTCATTAGCTTTGTTCCTATTTTAATATCTGCAATTATTGGATCTTTATCTGCATTAATTTCTTCGAAAAGTAAGCATTCTAATTTAATTAATATAATTACAAGCTTAATATTTATTACTGTATTATTTGGCGGATACATGTATATAAGTTATGCAGGTGCAGATAAATTAAATACGGTAATGGAAAGTGTAATTTTTCTATCATGGCTATCACATAGTATTTCAGGAGTATATATAGAAATACTTTATTATGTCCTATTCAATTTAGCCGCGGTAGCCATTGTAATTGTTTTAATTTCTTTGATCTATAGACCAGTAAATACTTGGTTAAAGAGTAATAACGGACATATAGATTATGATAAGCTTAAGAATAAGAATAAGGATTCCAATCTTAAATTAGATCATCTTTTATTGAAAAAAGAATGGAATATGCTATCTAGAAAACCACAATACATCTTAAATTCTATTCTAGGAGAAATATTCTTTTTAATCATGGCAATGGTCTTTATTTTAATGCCGAATCTATTCGTAGGGGGAGAAGAGATTCCTGAATCCTTGCCATATGTTTTTGTATGCTTAGTTCCTGCTATGGGAATTTTAATGAATTCTATTGCAACGCCAACCTCATCGAGTATTTCCTTTGAAGGAAAATACGGATATGAAATGCTAAGATGCTATCCAATTGATTCAAGCGCAATCATTAAAGCAAAGCTTAAGATTGGTATTTATTTACAAGCCATTATGAATGTATCTGTGTCTACGATTATTACAATAGTACTTATACTAAAGGGTTATTATTTACCATATTACATTATTCCTGTATTTTTATATCCTCAGTTTGCTGGTATCTTACTTTCTATTGTTGGTATGCTAACAGGCTTAAGATGGCCAAAGCTAGATTATGAAAATGAATCTCAGGTTTTAAAGAATTCAGCAGCAAGTAATTTATTGATATTATTTGTAATGCTTCCATCTTTGATTGTTTTTGGAATTCATTTAACTTCTTCAATATTTGGTTTAGAGTATGAATTTATGCATTATGTTTCTTTAGGTGTCATTACAATACTTTATCTGGTTGCAATTCTTGCCTCAGCACTCCTACTAAAGAAGAAGGGAACTTCCCTATTCGATAGAATTATAAAGAACTATTAAACAAAGTCACTAATCCATTTAGGGTTAGTGATTTTTTCTGCAATTCGTATCATAATTTCAATAAAGAAACTTTTGCTTTCCTTTTTTGCTTATAATTGGTATAATAAGCTAGAGTAACTATAAAATATTAGCAGGTGATGCTTAATGGCAAAAATTAAAGTTATGTTCCCTCGTGTTGAAGCGGGATTTGGACACATTATGACCTGTAATGCTGTTGAGGAAATATTTAGTAAGAAATACGGATCAAAAGTAGAGGTCATTAATATTAATTTTTACTCTGATGCAGAGGATCAAAAACTAAAGAAATATGGTGAATTTTTAAAGACACAGGTAAGAAATTATACAGCACATCCACTTCTTGGACATTTTGCAACCTTTTCCTGTGAATTTTGGGGCACTGATTTATCCACTTGGGGAACCTTGAAAGTTCAGGTTCCAGGGTCTTATAAAAAAGGTATTGAATTCCTTCAATCCTTTCACCCTGATGTAGTATTTTCTACGCACTGGGCAACCAATTATTATGCCGAATTGATGAATCCAAAGCCATTTACGGTAATGTATTGTCCAGATGCATTATTAAATAAATTGTTTAAATACCCAGCCGATTTATCCTTAGTTTCTATGGAAACAGGATATACTGAGGCCAAAAGAGATACAACCTATGATTCATCGAATTTAAAGCTTGTACCATTCTGTATAAGAAATGATGCATTCTTAATTAAGGATGATAAGGCTCAAGCTAGAAAGAAATTGAATCTACCAGATAAATTTACTGTAGTATTGGCTGAGGGTGGATATGGTAGAGGTGCGATGAAAAAAATAGTCACAAAGCTCATTAAAGAACATGTTCCTGTAACGGTTATTCCTGTTTGTGGAAAGAACCAAGAGCTTTATGAATATTTTAAATCCTTAAAGCCAACAGAGGAAATAACTTTCCTACCACAAGGCTTTATTACCAATATTTTTGAATATATGGTTGCATCGGATTTATTCTGCGGTAAGGCAGGAAATATGATTGCAGAGCCTACATTCTTTGGGGTTCCATCCATCATTACAGGTACTTCCACAAAGATTGAGACGAATATTGGAAATTATTATATAGATTATGTTCATTGTGCAATTAAGGAATTTAATCCATCTAGGGTAGTTAAGCTTATAAAAAAATATGTGAAGGACCCAACGATTTTAGTCCCATATATTAAAGCTGCAAAGGACCATCATTCCTCCTATGGAGCTGAGGCTACGGCAGATTTACTTTGGGAAGAAATTGTCAAGAGATTCCCGAAGGTTTTAGAAGAACAAGGAGAGTAAACGAAAGAGGTATATTATGAATTACGTAGAAATTGTTAATTTAGTATTTTCTATAATATTTGGAGTATATGCATTAATGATGCTTCATTTTATCGTCTTCGGTATTATAGGTGTATTTGCTTATAAGAAGTATCCCAAAACAGATATCAAAAACAAATATGGTATTATTATTCCAGCAAGAAATGAAGAGCTTGTTGTAGGTAATTTAATTGAAAGTATCCATAAAACAGATTATCCACAGGATAAGCTTCATATTTTTGTTATTGCTCATAACTGTACAGATAAAACAGCAGAGGTTGCAAGAGCTTTAGCAAAGGAAGGCTTCGCTCAGGTTTCTGTTTATGAATATAACAATCCAAATGAATGTACTATGGGTTATGCATTCCGTCATCTATTTGGTCGTATTGAAGAGGATTACGGTACACAAAGCTATGATGGCTTCTTTATTTTCAATGCGGATAATATTGTTGAAAAGAATTATTTCACAAAGATGAATGATGCCTTTGAATATTATGATCATAAATATGTTGTTGCATCCTTCCGTAATTCAAAGAATTTCGGCTCTAATGTAATTTCAGGCTTATATGGTATGTATTTCTCCTTGGGCTGTGTTTGCGAATTCAGAGGTAGAAACGTTTGCGGATGCTCAACAAGAATTGCAGGCTGTGGCTATGTAATTTCTTCAAAGATTGTTGAGAATGGTTGGCCTTATGTAACCTTAACTGAGGATTGGGAGTTTTCTGCAGACCAAATATTATCCAACAATAAGATTCGTTACTGTGATGAGGCAATCTTCTATGATGAGCAGCCTACAAGTTTTAAGGTAATGTGGCGCCAAAGAGTTCGTTGGTCAAGAGGACATTTACTTGTATTATTATCTCGTGTTGGTGATCTAATTAAGGCCTTATTCAGTCCTCATAAGAAGCATAAAATGAGCATTTGGGATATTTTAATGAACTGCTTACCATTCTGTTTAGTTTTAGGTTTTATTGGTATTTTACAATATATCCTACTTGCATTCTCACCATTGTTTGGTATTGATTTTATGAGTGTACTACTTGGTGATTTTGAGGCCCATGAGTGGTGGTATAATATCCTATTCAATCAAGGAGTTGCTTGGGGCGCAATCCGAAGTTTTGTTGGATCCTATATCGGTATGGTATTACTTGCTGTAATCGTATTTATTGTATGCAGAAAGAGAATTTTCCATGTAAGCTTCGGAATGAAGGTATTAATTTCCTTAGTATGGCCTTTATTCTTAATGCTACAATTCCCAATCGATTTTGTTGCAATGTGCTCTAAGGGCTTAGGATGGAAGGTTATTCCACATGCAGATGCTACAACCATTCATTCTCTAGATGAGAAAAGAAAGAATTAATATTTATGGCTATATCTTGTGGATATAGCCATTTTCTCTATATTTTGCTATAATGAAAGTGAGGTATAAATCATGAACGTTAAAACAATTGAAATTAATGAGGATGTATTTTCAGATAATAATAAAACTGCAGAGGAAACAAGAAGAAAATTAAGGGATAAGGGATGTTATTTTATGAATATTATGTCATCTCCAGGATCTGGAAAGACTACCCTTTTAACGAAACTCATTCCACTACTTATGAAAAAATATAAAATAGGAGAAATGGATGTAGACATTGAATCAGATTTAGATTCAGCTAAGGTGGCAAAAGAAACCGGTATTCCATCCTTACAGATTCATAATGGAGGATTATGCCATATTGATGCCGATATGACAAAAAGAGCTTTGATGGAATATAATACCGAATGTTTCGATTTGTTAATTCTAGAAAATATTGGTAATTTAGTTTGTCCTGCAGAATTTGATACAGGAGCACATAAAAATTATATGATTTTATCTATCCCAGAGGGGGATGATAAGCCATTAAAATATCCTCTAATGTTTACAGTATCCGATGTAATTATCTTCTCTAAGATAGATACATTACCTTATTTTAATTTTGATATAAATCTTGCAAAGGAAAGAATCCTATCCTTAAATCCTAAGGCTATATTCTTTACGATCTCAGCAAAGACTATGGAGGGTATGGATTTACTTGCAAAATATATAGAAGAGGAAATAGAACAATTAAAGAAAAATAAGAAAGGCATTTAAATCTTTCTTATTACTATTTTGTGTAAAAAATCATCTAAAAAGTGCTATACTTAAATAAAGAATAAGGAGATTTTTAACATGAATAAAGATTTTAAAGATGTACGTATAATGGACAATTTTTATCAGTCCTCATCCTTTTTTCCAATGCCTTTAACCCTAATTGGAACATTAAATGAGGATGGAAGTGGTACAAGCTATGGTGCCTATTCCTTAGTTTTCCCATACTATATTGCTGGTAAGGATTATTATGCAATGCTTTTAGAGTGTAGAAATACTTCAAATACAGCTAAGGGTATTTTAAGACATGGTAAATGTACGATTAATTTTATGCCTTTTTCTAAGAAGAATTTTGAGGCTCATGTACACATGGGATTCCCAGGGGATACACCTTCTGAAAAAATGAAGAATTTAACAGCCTTCCACCCAGTAAAATCAAAAAGTGAGGAATTAAATCCTAAGGAAAAATTCCCATATATTTTAGATGAGGCAATTCAGGTGATGGAATGCACTTGGGTAAGAGAGCTCGATGGGGCAGAAAATGATAAGGTTGAAGAGGAATATAATGGACCATATCATAATTTTAATGGAATCACATCCAAATTTGGTGCTCATTTTATTTTAAAGGTAGACCATATTTTATTAAAGGAAGAATATTATGATGCCTTAGTCAATGGAGTTACCCAAAAGAATTTTGCGCCACTTCCAACGAACTGGGGCTATAGAGATTCTAAATACTTCTGGTGTAGTGATTTTGAAAAGCCAATTGCTATTGGTATTCCAGATAGAGAAGTAGATTTATCGAGTGTAAGATATGCATCAGAAAGATTACAAACGGATGTACAATTCACTGACGATGCACTTAAGATGCTCGTTAAGGTACCAAGACCATTCCTAAAGCTTGTTTTACAGGGCTGCGTCAATTGGGCAAACGAGAATAACTGCAAGCTAATTACAGAGCGTGAAATGCAAATCATTAATGACAAGAGAAGTAAAGAAAAGGGAAGAACGAAATAATTTCGATAATAGAGTTATATTTTTTAGGCCTACATTGTGTAGGCTTTTCATTTATGATAAAATATTTATAATATTCTATATTATATTTTTTGGGGGTGTCAAAAAATGAAATATAAACAGGCTCTAGCCTATTATCAGGATTTTAATACAATTGATGTTAACAGGTTACCACCAAGAAGCTACTTTATTCCTTTTTCACAGAAGAAGAGTGCTTTATCTATTGATATCAAAAACAAAAGATATGATTCCGATAAGGTCATTTGCTTAAATGGTATTTGGGATTTTGCTTATTATGATAACCCAAATGACCTACCTTTAGAATTTGATACAGATGAAATCAAATTTGATAAGCTTGATGTACCATCCTGCTGGCAATATAATGGCTATGGTAAGCCTATGTATTTAAATGCCCGATATCCATTTAAATTTATGCCACCAAAAATTCCTACAAAGGAGCCCGTTTCCAAATATTTTTCCTATGAGACATGGTTTATACATGCACCAGAGGGAGAATATAATCATTTAGGATTATATCGTACCTTCTTTAAAGCAAGAGAGGATAAAAGATATATTATTTCCTTCTTGGGTGTATGCTCCTGCATAGAGGTATATTTAAATGGTGAATTCGTTGGCTATTCTGAGGAATCTCATATTACAAGTGAATTTGATTTAACGGATAAAATTAAAATGGATAATAATGAGCTTGTATGCATTGTCCATAGATGGTGTACGGGTACTTATTTAGAGTGCCAGGATATGTTTAGAAATAATGGTATCTTTAGAGATGTCTTATTAAGAGTTGAGGATCCATGCGATATTTGGGATATCGATTTTAAATACAAAAAGGATAAAAATGGTCTATATACTGCAACCATATTAGTCACTTTATCCGGTAATGAAAATAAAGATGTTGAGGTATCCTTAACGGGCTATGGTATTGAAAAGAATATTATAGGTACAACCGTAGACTCAAAGCTCAGTGTTGAATTTAAGGATTTAAAGGTTGTTGAATGGAATGCAGAAAAGCCTACAACCTATGATTTAATCGTTTCTATCCCAAATTCCTATGTGTATACTAAGGTTGGATTTAAGAATATTAAAATTGATGATTGCATCTATTATTTAAATAATAAGAAAATCAAAATCAAAGGTGTAAATCACCACGATACATCTCCCGTAAATGGCTATACCATGACCTTAGATGAAATTGAGCAGGATTTAAAATTATGTAAGGAATATAATGTAAATACGATTCGTACCTCTCATTATCAGCCAGATCCATACCTAATAGAGCTTGCCACAGAATTAGGTATTTATATTGTCGATGAATGTGATTTAGAGACCCATGGATGTAGAACACAGGCTCCTTTCTTTAATTTTAGTTATTTATCGAATAAAAGAAGCTGGATGAAGCATTATCTTGATCGTATAGAAAGACATTATAATCGAGATAAGCTTTTAAAAACTCCAATTATTATGTGGAGCTTAGGAAATGAATCTGGAGATGGTGTGAATACATACGCTATGTACGAATGGATCAAAAAGAGAAGCGATATTCCTGTACAATATGAAGGTGCAGTACACGGTAGATATAAGGCTTATGATATTGCATCTGAGATGTATCCTACAGTAGAAAATGTAAGATTAGTTGGAGAAAAAAGAAGTAAGACAAAGAAATTTAATGATAGACCTTATTGGCTATGTGAATATGCGCATGCAATGGGTACAGGACCAGGTAATTTAGAGGGCTATATGGATGTATTCTATAAATACGATAATATTATGGGTGGCTGTATTTGGGAAATGGTAGACCATGCCGTATTACATGAGGATGGATCCTATACCTATGGAGGTGACCATGGGGAATGGATACACGATTCGAATTTCTGCTGTGATGGCTTATTCTACCCGAATCGTATGCCATCAACGGGTGCATACATTATGAAGCATGCCTATAGACCACTTCGTATTGATTTTGCCTCTGAGCGTGAGTTGCGCATCTTTAATACCTTATCCTTCACAAATGCGAAGGCCTATCGCATTGATTATGAAATCAATGGCAAGGAATATTCTTTAATTCCTGATGTTCGTCCATTTGGCAAGAAGATTTATCCTTTGGAGGATATAAATATCGAAGGAGATTGCTTCTTAAATGCGAAAATTTATGAAATTAAGACGAATCGACTTGTGGATGAAACACAGCTCATTTTATCTGAAGAAATAAGAAATAAACCGAAAAAAGCACCACTGCCAGATTGCTTTAGAATAGAGGATGGGGTACCTAAATTTACATTTATGGGTAGTGAGGTTTCTGTGTCCGCACCATATACTATATTGTTTAGAGCAGGTACAGATAACGATAAGGAAAGATTCTTCTATAAGACGATGCCAAAGTGGTATGATGAAAAGGAAAAGATTACCTCTGTATTTATAGGAAAGGAAAAATGCGTTGTAAAAACATTAATTACTGCAAATAAGAATACCTTTGAGGTAGAGGATGTCTATCGAGGCTGTGAGGAGGGTATTTTTGTCACATCCGAGATTAAGCCTATAAATGCATCAGGTAACTTACCAAGATTTGGTAAGGCCTTTAAGCTGGATTCTACCTTTGATGATGTCACTTATTATGGTAGAGATAAGGAATCCTATATGGATATGGTAGAACATTCTAAAATTTCCTTATGCCATTCTCACGTTTTCGATATGGTTGAAAATAATATTAAGCCTCAGGAATCTGGAAACCGTATGGATACAAGATATGTAGAAGTATCAAACGGCAAGGTCACCTTCCGCTTTAGTGCTGTAGATGAGGCCTTCAATTTAGGCATTAAACCATATTCCGATATGGAACTTACCAAAATGACGCATAGAAGTGATGAGGTAAGAAGTGGTACATACGTTACCATTTCAAAATTCCAAATGGGAATTGGTACAGGCTCCTGTGGACCAAATACATTAAAGGAGCATTGCTTTAGCGCATCCGTACCTTACAAATTAAAATTTATTATATCCTGGTATAAAAATGAGTAACAAAAAAGAGATAATTCTCTTTTAAATTGGTGATGTTTCCTTTATAATATTAGCGTTAAGGGAAGTGTGTAATATGGATTTAATGACATCCGTAATCTTAATTATGGTGTTCATAATTATTTATGTCATTTTAATAGAAATATTCTCAATGTTATTCCGTATTACAGGACTAACAAAAGAAAAAGCATCCTTTCAAGCAATTTCTTTGCTTACCAATTGTGGATTCACAACGGGTGAAAGCGAGGTTATTACTTCCGATCGCTTAAGAAGAAGAATTGCGATTGCTGCAATGATTTCAGGCTATAGCTTTTCCGTAGTAATTGTATCGTTATTGATCAATGTATTCATGAAGGTATCTACACAAAGCCAAGAGGATAATTACAAATGGATTTTTATTGCCTTTGGAATCTTTATCTTACTTTTAATTATTACGCAAATTCCAATTTTTAAAAGATTATTTGAAAAGCTTATTGGCGCTATCGCACATGTCGTATTAAGAAGAAATAATAGTGAAAATATTATTACATTATTAGATAATTATGGCAAGGATGCCATGGTAGAGGTTTATTTGAATCGTGTACCTGAATTTATGGTAGATACAACCGTTGTCGATAGTAAGATTAAGGATAAATATAAAATAAATATTTTGATGTGTAAGCGTAACGGAAAAATTATAGATGTTACAAAGGATACTATTTTCAAAAAGAAGGATTCCTTAGTAATCTTTGGTTCATTTTCTGGTATTAAGAATTGCTTCACCAAGAAGGTTAAAGAAACTAAGAAAAATGTCATCGAACTCATCGAAGAATATGGGGATGAGGTAATGACGGAAATTCAATTAAATCAGCTTCCTGAATTCCTTAAGGATAAGGGCTTATACGAAAGTGGATTAAAATTAAATTATAATATTAACTTATTAACGATAAAGAGGAAGGAACAATTCATCCCAATTCAAGCATCTACAATGCTTCAAAAGGGTGATACCATTGTAGTCTTTGGCTCATACCAAAGAATAAAAGAAGCCTTTGCTAGTAAAAATCAAGATGAAATAGGCAAATAATGCCTATTTTTTTCTATTAAAAAAAGCCCCTTAGGGCTTAAATTCAATAAGTTCATTTGGTGCCATATTTCCTAAATGGTAATTTCCAATACGGCATCTTTTTAATTCGATAACCAAATTAGAGGAATTCTTAACTAATCTTCTAATTTGATGATATATTCCTTCATATAGAATGACTTTGCAGGTATAATCATCTATTTTGGATACCTTAGCTGGTGTTGTCATTTTACCATCCATAGAATAGGACTTTTTCATAGATTCTATAAATTCGTTTGTAATTTTATATTTTACCTTTACAATATATTCCTTATCCAAAATAGAGGCATCCCCTGTAATTTCATTTAAGAATTTACCATCGTTAGATAAAATCATTAAGCCTTCACTATCCTTATCTAATCTACCGGCAGGTGAAACCTTGTGTGGTAAATTAATTTGATGAATATAGCTTCTAGGATCCTTTGAAATCGTGGATAATACACCTCTTGGCTTATAATATAGGTAATAATAGAAGGGTATAGCTTGAATTCTTTTTCCATCAATTTCTACGATATCTATATCTTCTATAATAGAAGTAAAGGGGACTTTCTCTCCATTTACTGTAATCCTATGATTCACAACATATTCATTTAATTCTTTTTTTGTTAGCTTAAGACTATTCTTAAGAATGCTATATAATCTCATAGATATTCCTCACATAATTATTTTACCATTTAATTTGAAAATATAGTATAATTGAATTGATTTAAATAAGGATGTGATTTTATGAAGCAATATATAAAGCCTTCCATAGGCTTATTTCTTGGTATTATTTATTTGATTTTTAATTTCTTTTTATACCCTGCTACATGGTTTGTTCATGGTACCTTAGGTAATCTTGGTACACCGAATTTAGTCTTAATTGTGAATTCAGCTATATTCTTTATTTTAGCGCTTATTACTATGGGTATATTAGGTTATTTTAAAAGATTAGAAATTGGTATGATCACAAAATATGGAATTATATTTTTAATCGCATTGCTTGTGGGCTTATTTATAGAATTTATAGGCCATTTTGGGGATTATTCCTATAGACCAACCCTTGAGCTTATTGCCCTAGATTTCCTACTCGGTAAATTTTTAAGAAATGCAAGCAAGGTTTTATGTGTTACATTAACCATAAAATCCCTAACCTATTTTCATATACCTAAGTTTAAGAATCCTATTATTACAGCCATTGGTATTCTATTATATCTAGGTACAACCATCCTATATCATAATGGCTTTCTATGGTACATTATGCTTATGTATATTATGGAAGCCATAGGTATTGGAGCATTAACTGGATATTTCGTAACAAAAGAAAATGCAGTAATTACTCCAATGCTATTCTTTGGATTCTTTGGGTATACGACTATTCCATCCTATTTTGCATTAAACAGTAATACACCCATATCTACTGCAATCCTATTATCCATTTTGTATTTCTTAATTGCCGTATGCTTCATTTTATTTTTATGCTTTAAAGACAAAGTGAAAGAAGATGCGAAAGGTAACAATTTTAATGACGCCATTTAATTTCTTTTCTCTCGTTGACAACATTCTCTAATGGTGTAAATTCCCATTTTTGGTAGTCTCGAATACATTCTTTTAGCTTGACAGATACCCCTAGGGGGTATATACTAGTTGTGGAAGGTGATATCATGTCATGCTGTGAAAAAAAAGATATAAAGATCAGAACAGATGAAGAAAAAAAAGAAATTACAACAAGAATTAATCGTATTATTGGTCAATTAAATGGCGTGAAAAATATGGTTTTAGAAAATAGATATTGTAATGATGTATTGATTCAGCTATCTGCAATAGATAAATCGATTAAAAGCCTTGCCAATGTCGTTTTAGATTCACATATGCATACATGCTTAATTGAGCATATAGAAAATAAGGATTATGGAATCATTGATGAAATCATTGATTTAGTAAAGAGGTTCCAATAATGAAGAAGAAATTTAATGTTGGTGGAATGACCTGTGCGGCCTGCCAAAGTCATGTAGAAAAGGCTATTAAGGCCTTAGATGGAATTGAAAATGTAAATGTAAATCTACTTCAAAATACGATGGATGTTACCTTTGATGAAGCAAAATGTACTATAACAAATATAGAGGATGCAGTTAAAAAGGCAGGCTATTCTATAATGCTACCTAAGGAGGAAAAGAAGAAAATAGAGGATCATTCCTTAAGAGATTTAATTCTATCCATTATCTTTTTAATTATCCTTATGTATTTTTCTATGGGAGTTATGATGTGGGATTTTCCTGCACCTCCTATCTTTGATATGCATGAATCTAAAATGGGCTTTGCCCTTATACAGTTTCTTTTGGTTTTACCTATTTTATTTATGAATAGAGGCTATTTCATAAGAGGCTATAAAAAATTATTTAAGGGACCTACAATGGATTCTTTAATTGCTGTAGGTGCAACAGCATCTATGGCCTATAGTATTTATGCGTTATTTTCTATTGCCTATGATCCAAGTGATTCTAAAATGCTTCATATGAGCCTTTATTTTGAGGCTGCAGGTATGATCTTAGTCTTTGTAAGCTTGGGAAAATATTTAGAGAATTTATCGAAAAGAAAAACGACAAAATCCTTAGAGGCATTATATGCTCTTGCGCCTAAGAATGCTTCTATTTTAAAGGATAATACTATAAAAGCTATTCCACTTGAGGAAGTTAAGGTTCATGATATTTTAGTTGTAAAAAAAGGAGACTTAGTTCCTGTTGATGGTAAGATTATAAAGGGCGAGGGAAGCATGAACCAAGCGAATATTACAGGAGAATCCATTCCTGTATATAAGAAAGTAGGAGATTATTTATATTCCTCTACCATCTTAGAATCTGGCTATATTGAAATGGAAGCAGAAAAGGTTGGTATAGATACCTCATTTTCTAAGATTATTTCCTTAGTTGAGGAAGCAGCGAATTCTAAAGCACCTATTTCAAAGCTTGCGGATAAGATATCTAGTATCTTTGTACCCACAATCTTTATGATTTCTATTTTAGTATTTATAGGGAATTTCTTATTTGTATACTTTAATCAACCACCCTATGTAACAACAAGTGCTTTTGAGGTAGCACTGAATTACGCAATTACAGTAATTGTTATTGCATGTCCTTGTGCCCTAGGTCTTGCAACCCCTGTTGCTATAATGGTATCGACAGGTAAGGGTGCACAGGAGGGCTTAATTATAAAGAATGCGGAAATATTAGAAAGAACAGGTAAGATATCTACAGTTGTATTCGATAAGACAGGTACTATAACTAAGGGTAGACCTGAGGTTACAGATATTACAATTGATGATGCAACATTAGAAATTGTATATTCTATAGAAGCATTATCGAATCATCCTTTATCTATTGCAATAGAGGAATATGCAAAGAAAAAGGGCTTAAATAAGCATACGATTTCTAATTATAAGGCTATAGATGGAATGGGTATTATAGGCACTTATGATAGAAATGAATATTATATTGGAAATAAAAAAGGCGCAGGATTAGAGATAGAGGATTATAGAAACCTTGAGGATGAAGGTAAAACCATATTATATGTTTTAAGAAATCATGAATTCTTAGGTATTATAGCCTTAAGAGATGAAATAAAGACGGGCTCAAAGGATGCGATACAAGAGCTTAAAAATATGGGCATTGAAGTTATCATGCTTACAGGAGATAATAAAAGAACAGCTATTGCTATTTCAAAATCTTTAGGTATAGAAAATTGCATTAGCGAGGTATTACCTATGGATAAGGCTTCTATCATTAAAGACCTTAAAAGGAATGGTAAGCTTGTTTCTATGGTTGGAGATGGAGTAAATGACACAATCGCTTTAGCTACCTCGGATTTAGGTATTGCCATTGGGGCTGGGTCTGATGCAGCAGAAGAGTCTTCAGATATTGTTCTTGTGAGAAATGATTTAATGGATGTAGTAAACGCAATAAGGCTATCGAAAAGAACACTAAATACCATCAAGCTTGGCTTATTTTGGGCATTCTTTTATAACCTAATTTGTGTTTTATTCGCATCAGGTATCCTCTATCATTTAACAAACGGGAGATTCATCATGAAGCCAGAATATGGATCGATTGCAATGTCCATTTCCTCGGTTTGTGTTGTATTAAATGCTTTATCTATTAATTTCTTTAAGGTAAAAAGAAATAAGGATTTGGTAATAGAAAGTCAAGAAAAGGAGGAAAATAAAATGGCTACATTCGTTATTGGTGTTGATGGTATGATGTGTAAGCATTGTAAAGCACATGTGGAAGAGGCTTGTAAAAATGTTTCTGGCGTAGAATCTGCAGTAGCATCCTTAGAGGATAAAAATGTTACTGTAACCTATACTGGTGATGTGAAAGAGGAAACATTAAAGAATGTAATTAAAGAAGCAGGATATGATCCTAGATAATAAAAATGGGCTATTTCGTTTGTCTTAATAGCCCATTTTACTATACTCACGAAATATTTCATACTTGAAAATTTTATCTAATTCAAATAGAATTTAAATTGTTAAGTGAATTATGGAGGTATCCTATGAAGGAATATTGGAAGGGCGGAAATATGCTATATCCTGTACCTGCAGTTTTAGTTAGTGTTGGTACAATGGAAAATAAAAATGTATTTACCGTTGCTTGGTGTGGTACTGTATGTACAAATCCACCAATGCTTTATATTTCTGTAAGAAAGGAAAGGTATTCCTATCCTTTTATTGTAGAAAATAAGGAATTTGTCGTAAATTTAACGACGAAGGATTTAGCCTTTGCGACAGATTATGCAGGAGTAAAATCGGGTAAGGATACAGATAAATTTAAGGATTTAGGCTTAACTGCAATAGAATCAAAATATGTTAAGGCTCCATCCATTAGTGAATCTCCAGTCAATATTGAATGTAAGGTAAGAGAGATTATTCCGCTTGGATCTCACGATATGATTTTAGCGGATATTTTAGGGGTTACTATCGAAAATTCCTATATGGATGACAAGGGTAAATTTGATTTAAAGAAGGCAAATGTAATTACCTATTCTCATGGAGAATATTATGGACTTGGAGAATATTTAGGTAAGTTTGGCTATTCGGTTAAAAAGAAGAAAAAATAAAATAAATGTGTTTTTATGTTCAATTTCAAATTTTATAAAAATTTTGTTTTAATTTCGATGTACTTTATGATATAGTATATATGCTTGCTTCTTTAGTACATCGGTAGTACGCGGCCATGGTAAGGCTGAAAGGCTGGTTCGACCCCGGCAAGAAGCACCATTTTAATGATAGCGGCATTTGCCGTTTTTCTTTTTCAAAGATTTAAGGTGATACTATGGAAAGATATCAAGAAATTGAAAGATCAATTATAAAAACATATAGAGGAAGGTTATGGGCTCCCTTTATTAAGGCCGTTAAGGAATATGAGCTTATCAAGCCTAATGATAAAATTTGTGTTTGTATTTCTGGCGGAAAGGATTCTATGCTAATGGCAAAGCTTTTCCAGGAATTAAAAAGACATTCCGATTTTGAATTTGAGGTTAAGTATTTGGTTATGAATCCTGGCTACAATGAAATGAATCTAAATCAAATTAAAAAGAATATAGAAATATTAAATATCCCAGCTGAAATCATTGATACCGATATTTTTGAGATCGCAAATAATCAAGAGAAGAATCAATGCTATTTATGTGCTAAGATGCGAAGAGGTGCATTATATAAGCTTGCTAAGAATTTAGGCTGTAATAAAATTGCCTTAGGACATCATTACGATGATGTCATTGAAACTATTTTAATGAATATGCTCAATGCGGGTTCCTTTCAAACGATGCTTCCAAAGCTACATAGCGATAACTATGAGGGGATGGAACTAATTCGTCCATTATATTTGATTAGAGAAAATGATGTAAAGGCTTGGGCAAAGGCGAATGATTTAAGATTCATTATGTGTGCTTGTAGATTTACAGAGGCTTCATCTGTAGATGGTGAGATTAATGCAAGCAAAAGATTAACGACAAAGCTTTTGATTCAGGAATTAAAGAAGAATTATAATCAAAATGTAGAAAAGAATATCTTTTCTGCAGCCTCGAATGTAAATATGAATAAGATTATTGGATTTAAAAAGGATGGAGTTAAGCATTCCTTTTTAGAGGAATATGACGAAGAGGAATAATTGCTTGGTAAAAAAACCAAGCTTTTATTTTAAAAAATTAATATACTTTCCATGAATCCTTATGGTATAATGGATATGAAAGGTATGGTGAAAATTATGGTAAAATATATTGGCGTTAATGATAGAAAAATAGACTTATTTGAAGGTCAATTTGTAGTTCCAGAAGGAATTAGCTATAATAGCTATTTAATTTTAGATGAAAAAATTGCAATTATGGATACAGTGGATATTCATTTTAAGGATGAATTCCTAGCAAAGCTTAAGGATGCACTAGAGGGTCGTATGCCGGATTATTTAGTTGTAGATCATATGGAGCCTGACCATTCGGCATCCATAAAGGCTTTAGTTGAAGAATATCCGAATATAGAGGTTATTGGTAATCAAGCAACATTTAAGATGATTCATCAATTCTTCCCAGGCTTTACCTTCAAGCAAAAGCTTGTGAAAGAAGGAGATGTAGTATCCTTAGGTAAGCATTCCTTAAAATTTGTTTTTGCACCAATGGTACATTGGCCAGAGGTAATGATGAGCTATGATGCCTATGATGAGTGCTTATATAGTGCGGATGCATTTGGTAAATTTGGTGCCTTAGATTTTGATGACCCAGAGGGATGGGCATGTGAGGCAAGAAGATATTACTTTGGTATCGTTGGTAAATTCGGTGTACCGGTACAAAATCTACTTAAGAAGCTTGCGGGCACTCCACTTAAGGTGATTCGTCCACTACATGGACCAGTATTAGATTCGAATTTAGATTATTATATTCATTTATATGATATTTGGAGTAAGTATGAGCCTGAGGCAGATGCAGTTACGATTTGCTATACCTCTGTATATGGTAATACTAAGGAGGCTGCAGAGCTTTTAGCTTCGAATTTAACTAAGGAATATGATATTTTTGACCTTGCAAGAGATGATTTCCATGAGGCAATCGAGGGGGCATTTGAAAACAAATATTTAGTTTTAGCTACAACTACCTACTGTAGTGATATTTTCCCAAAGATGCTTGATTTCTTACATGCACTTAAGGAAAGAGGATATCAAAATAGAACCATTGCCATCATTGAAAATGGCTCGTGGTCACCACAGGTAAAGAAGCTTATTTTAGAATTCATTACCTTGAATTTTAAGAATATCGTATTAATTCCAAGAACCGTTACAATCAGAAGTGCACTAACAGAAGAAAATAGACAAGAAATTGTTGAATTAGCTAAGGAATTAAATAAGTAATAAAAATGGATTTAAGAAAATATAAATTATATATTTTAGACTATGATGGCTGTCTAATTGATTCTATGCCTATGTGGAGGGATTCTGCATCAAGCTATATAAGATATCTAGGATATACTCCTAAGGAGGATTTAGATGAAAGAATTCCTATATTTACAGACCTTTATTGTGCAGAGCTTATAAAGGAAGAATATCATTTGCCTATGACGATAGACGAGATTATGAAGGGTATAGATGAATATGTAGATTATATGTATCCTAAGGTTCCCTTAAAGAAGGGCTCCTTAGATGTTTTATCTAAACTTAAATCCTTAAATAAGATTATTGTCGTATTATCCGCATCAGGAGATCATATCCTAAATTTATCTATGAAAGCCTTAGGCATAAAGGAATATTTTCATGATGTCATATCGGTTTATAACCATGAAACTCTATCTAAGGGTAATGGTAGTGCAATGGAATATGTAAGATTAAAATATAATATCTCTAAGGAAGATATTTTAATGATTGATGATTCCTTGTCAAATGTTATAGGTGCAAAGGAATATGGCATAGATTGCATATCCATCTATGATGAACATAGTTCAAAAAATAAGGAAGAAATGTTAAAAAACAATTCCATAGCCTATATGAAGATGGAGGAGCTTGCGAAAGTGTTATAGGGGATTTCAAAATCCCCTTTTTCTTTTTCTTTCATAGTGAATTCTTGAAAGAAGTATTATATAATATATATAATAGAACATTTTTGAAGGAGGGATCTTTATGCAAATCATTCATACTGCTGACTTGCACTTAGATTCAAGGCTTGAAACAAATTTAGATCCAGTAAAAGCAAAGGAAAGAAAGCGTGAGCTTTTACTATCCTTTGATAATTTAATTAATTATGCAAAGAACAATAATGTTGAAGCTATATTAATTTCTGGAGATTTATTTGACAGACCTAAAATTTCAGCAAAAACAAGAGAATATATTTTAGGAATCATCGAAGACGCACCTATGATTCAATTTTTATTCATCTATGGGAATCATGATTTTAATATGTTCCAAGAGCATCCTATGGGATTACCATCGAATCTTCATATTTTTAAAGACAAGTGGGAAACCATATCCTTTAAAAATGTGGATATAACAGGTATTAGTGGTGAGGGCATTTCACCTGCACTATATGATAATTTATGCTTAAATAGAAGTAAAAAGAATATTGTAATGCTTCATGGAGATATTACAAATCTCAATTCGATTCCACTATCTATGCTAAAGGAAAGAAATATCGATTATTTAGCTTTAGGCCACTTACATAAATACCAAAGGGGTAAGTTAGATGATAGAGGTATTTGGGTATATCCTGGATGCCTTGAGGGTAGAGGCTTTGATGAGGAAGGCCCAAAGGGATTTGTGTTACTCGATATTACAGATTCTTCTATTGAATCTAAATTTATTCCTTTCTCCAAAAGAATATTACATGATATAAAGGTGGATATTACGAATTGTGATTCCTGGGTTGAAATTAGAAGAAATGTAACCTTAAAGCTTACAGATATCCCACAATCTGATATGATTCGAATACGATTAGTTGGTGAATATGATTTATCCTTAATTAAGCAAAATGAGCTTTTAGAGCGATCCTTAAATCAGCAATATTATTTTGCTAGAGTATCGGATGAATCTAGACTTAGAATTAATCCTAAGGAATATGAAAATGATATTTCTCTTAAGGGTGAATTCATAAGAAATGTGCTAGCATCTAAGTTATCGGAAGATGATAAAAATAGAATAATTGAATATGGTATTAAAGCCTTAATGAAGGAGGAAATCTAATATGAAGCTCATTAGTTTATATATAGATAACTTCGGTAAGCTTTCCGATTACTCCTTTGATTTTTCTAAGACCTTAAATTCCTTATATGAGGAAAATGGCTGGGGAAAAACAACTTTAACTGTATTTATTAAATCTATGCTATATGGATTAAATAAAACAGAAAGAACTCTATATTCTCCATGGAAGAATGTATCAAGCTTTGGTGGATATTTGATTTTAGAGGCCAGTGGTAGAAATTACCGTATTGAAAGGCAATTCTCAACCTCAAAATCCACTCTAGATACGATTCGAGTATACGATTTACAAAGTGGATTTCCTATCGATAAATTTGGTTCTAACATTGGTGAGGCTATTCTGAATTTAAATGAAGCTTCCTTTGAAAGAAGTGTATTTATTCCGCAAAAGGATTTAAACGAAGGCTTCAATTCCGATATTGAAGCAAAGCTTGCCAATTTAATTGGTGGTACCGATGATTCTCAATCCTTTGAGGAGGCCATTGAAATCCTATCAAAAAAGGCTAAGGAATTAAAGCTTAATTCGAAAAAGGGTCTTATTGTAGATAAGAAGATGGAGCTTGCTCAAATCGAAGATGAAATTGAGGAAGTCAATAAGAGAATGGAAGGATTACCAATCCTTCAAAATCAAATTTCCCAAATTAATGAGGAAATTCACATCTTAAATGATGAAAAGAAGAATATCAATAATCGTATTTTAAACTTTACGAAGAGCCAGGATAAAAGAGCTAAGCTTGAGGTAGTTGCAAAATATGAAGAGGATATTAAATATACAAAGAAGCTTTTAGAAGAAAACAATTTCGTATTTAACGGTCATGATGTTACCCAAGAAGAGGTTTTAGAATATAGAAGTAAAAACAAAGAATTACAAAGCTTAAGAACACAATATGAGGTTAAAAAGAGCAATAATAGAGCCTCAATGAAAATCGAAAAGCTTGAAAAGGATTTAAATCTAACGGAAATTCCTGATGAGGAAACCCTAGATCATATCACAGATCAAATCATGAAGTATAACAATATTAAAAGTGTTATACAGGCTCATGATACAAGCGTTAAGGAAAGAAAAAAGCCAAAGCTTGGTATTGCATTAACCGTTGTTTCATCCGTTTTAATTATTGTAGGTGTTGCCTTATTTATTGTTGGATTTTTCATGGGAAAAGAGAGTCAGCAGGGCTTCTCTATTGCAGGTATTGCAATTTCCATCTTGGCTATTTTAGGTTATATTGGCGCACTTGCCGCCTTCTTAGTGAATAATAGCCAAAATAATGCTCTTGCGGTAGGTGGACAGGTAAAATCTTACGATTATGAAAAGATTCATCTTGAGGAGGAATTAAGAGAATTCTTCGCAAGATATCATTTATATTCATCGAATTTCACAAACAATATGTTCATTGTTCGTGCGAACATCCAAAGATATAAGGATGCTCAGGATGATTTTAATGATATTTCAAGAGAGAATAAGGATTTAGAAAATAAAATTAAAGAGCTCGAAAATGCAATTCAGCATTTCTTAGGTCAATTTAATTCTTCAGCTACAGCACTAACAACAGAAGAAAAAATTGGTGAGCTCAATACCCATCTAAGAAAGAAAAAGGAAATTGAGGATCAGCTTTCTGAAAAGGAATCCTTACTTAAGACCTTTATTTCCATGAACCAGCTGGATGTTATTGATGATGCAAACTTCTCTATCGAAGAGGAAAATCAAAAGATTGCAGATATTGATTTAAAGATTGATGAATTAAATAGTGAAAAGACAACCCTACTTAATAAATGTGCAGAATACGAAAATGAAATCGCAATGCTTGATGAATATAATTCCGAAAGAGAAAACGTTGAAATTGATATTCGCATTATGGAAGAGGAATATAGATTATTAAATCTATCTATGGATTATTTAACACATTCTCAGAATTGCTTACTTGAAAAATATGTTAAGCCAATGAAGGATTCTGTAAATAAATACATCTCTTTATTACTTAAGGATACAGAGGATTACAGTATTGATGTAAACTTCAATTTCCAATTTATGACAGAGGGTGGATTAAAGGGGATTGATTCTTATTCTAGAGGATACCAAAATATCATTTCCTTATGCATGAGACTTGCCTTAATTGACTGCTTGTATCCACAGGAAAAGCCATTTATCATTCTAGATGATCCATTTGTCAACTTTGATGATGAAAAGCTAGAATTATGTAAAGCCTTAATCAGAACGATTTCCAAGCAATATCAAATCGTTTATTTTGCTTGTCATAAATCAAGAGAAATTCATGTAAAGGCTGAGGATAAAAAGACTATTCCTGATGCCGTTACAAGGCCAATCTTCCAAAAGCCTACTCCAATTCGTGCATCTGTGAAGGAGATGCTTGGAGAGGGTGTATTAAAGGATGAGCCTAAAAAGCCAATTAATGCAGAGCGTCCAAAGAGATTATCTATAGAAGATGAGCTACTTGAGGATTTAACTAGAGTAAAACCACAGGATGTAAGACCAGCTCAGGTAAGAAAGATTGATGCGACAACCATCAAAAAGGATGTCCAACAGGCAACTCCTAAGACGCAAAAGACTATCGTGATTAAAAGACAAGAACCTGAATCTGATGAGCCAAAGGTTAAGCCAAGAACCATAAAAATAAATAAGTAGGTTTGTATGATATTAGATGGTGATATTTTAACCTATTTTGATGAAATGGGTATTGACGTAGAAGAAAGTGTATATGAGGATACATTTTCCTTCATTTTTAAGATTTCTTATGGTTCCTTTGATTTAGATGCGTCCTTCACAATTCATAGATCTATGAATTTATTATCCTTTATGGTCGTTATGGAAAACCCTGAGGTTATAGAATCTATACCCCAAGCTTTAAATGCCTTAAATGCGAATTCCACAATTTTAAAGGCATATTATGACAGGTTAGACGATTCCGTATTTATTAAAGCCTCTACCTTCGTAACAGAGGATAATGTCATTACCTGTATCGATTATATTCTTACCTCAATTAAGGAATTAGATTATGAATATATAGAAAATCTATATAATTCTATCTATAAGGAGGATTATGATACCTCCTTTGATCTAGAGTTTGAAAAAGCACATAAGGATACCTCTATTGAAGAGGATATGGCTGAGCTTATGAGTCTTTTAAGGAAGAAGCGATAAGAAGAACCACTTGGGTGGTTCTTTTCTTAGTGTAATAAATAGCAGAATATATAATATTTTTTGAAGAGGTTATACATATGAAGAATTATACAAAAATTGAAGAAAAATATATTGAAGAAATAAGCTCAAATGTAACCCTATATGAGCATAAGAAAAGTGGTGCAAGAGTATGCACGATTAAAAATGAGGATAACAATAAGGTATTTTCTATTGCCTTTAGAACACCTCCAATAAATAACACAGGCTTAACTCACATTCTTGAGCATTCTGTTTTATGTGGTTCAAAGAAATTCCCTGTGAAGGATCCATTTGTTGAGCTTATAAAAAGCTCATTAAACACATTTATCAATGCCTTTACCTTTGAGGATAAAACAATGTATCCTGTTGCAAGCCAAAATGATAAGGATTTCCATAATTTGATGGATGTATACATGGATGCTGTATTCTTTCCTAGAATCTATGATCATGAGGAAATATTCAAGCAAGAAGGATGGCATTATCATTTAGAGAATATAGAAGATCCTATTACCATTAACGGTGTTGTATATAATGAAATGAAGGGTGCCTTTAGTGACCCTACTCAGGTTTTATATTCCCAAATTGAAGAAGCCCTATTCCCAGATACAGCATATCATTTTGTATCTGGTGGAGACCCAAAATATATCCCTGAATTATCTTACAGTCAGTTTAAGGATTTCCATTCGAAATTCTATCATCCATCCAATTCCTATATTATGATTTATGGTAATTCTGATATGGAAGAAAGAATGGAGTGGCTAGATAGCGAATATTTATCCAAATTTAATAAGATTGATTTTGATACAAGATTGCAATTCCAGCAGCCATTTGATATGCCTAAAAAGCTTGTTTCCTATTATCCCGTAGATAAGGGGACGGATTTATCCAATAAGACCTATTTAAGCTATAATGTTGTTTTCCCTACAACTTTTGACACAAAGCTTATGATTGCTACCTCTATTCTTTTAACTGCATTATTTGATGTACCAGGTGCACCACTTAAGCAAGCCTTGCTGGATGCAAAAATTGGTGTAGATGTATCTTCCTTATTTGACGATGGAGTATTACAGCCTATCCTATCCATTATTGCAGAAAATGCAAATGCATGTGATTTAGATAAATTTGTATCTATTATCGATAGTGAGCTTCAAAAGATACTATCGAATGGATTAGATAAGGAATCCTTAATTGCCTTATTAAATCACGCTGAATTTGCCCAAAGAGAGCGTAATTTCTCCCCAAGAAGCCCACAAGGCTTAGATATCATGATTACGATGATGGGAAGCTTCCTATATGATGATAAGGACCCATTTTCTAAGATTTCTGTATTAAAATATTATAAGGAATTAAAGGAAGATATAAACAAAGGCTATTTTGAGGAAATCATTCAAAAATATCTTTTAAAGAATAACCATAAGGCTTATGTTGCATTAGTTCCAAGTGAGACAGTAAATGATGAAAAGAATCTTGAACTTGAATGCAAGCTTAAGGCTTATAAGGAATCCTTAAGTGAAGATGAACTTTTAGAATTAGTAAAATCTACGAAGGCTTTAGCAGAATACCAAAATAAAGAGGATTCTTTAGAAGCGCTTAATACTCTACCTAAATTATCCTTAGAGGATATTAATCCAAAACCAGAGGCTTATAAGCTTGAGGTAATGGATTCTAAATATAAAGTATTATTTAGTGAATATCCAACAAATGAAATATCTTATGTAAGCTATTATTTTAATATCTCTCACATGAGAAGTGATGAATTAAAATACATAGCCTTATATGCGGATTTATTTAAGCAATTATCTACATCTAAGATGCATTATAAGGATATTAATCAATTCATTCAAAATTCCTTAGGTAGCGTTGTTGCCCAAGTAATGCCTCTTAAGCATTATGAAACCAAAGAAGCATTATTATATTTTTCCATTGGCTTTAGTGCACAAACAAAGAATATCAAGGATGCCTTCAGCTTAGTTTCTGATTTAATGTTTGATGTTAAATTTGATGACGAGAAGAGATTATTTGAATATCTATCTATGCTAAAAAGCAATTTAGAGAATTCCATTATATCAAGAGGCCATGTTATGGCTATGCAAAGAGCCTTATCCTATATTGATGAGAATTCCTATCAAAAGGATATTGTAGGTGGAATCTCTTATGTTGATTTTATTTCGGATTTGGTTTCTAATTTTGAAAATAAGAAGAAGGAAATCATTGAAAATCTATATAGAGTAGAGGATAAGGTCTTCTCTAAAGAAAATCTTATTGTTGGATATACTGGTTCTTTTGAGGATTATAAAACTATACTTCCATATCTTGATGAGACCTATATGAGCCTTAAGGATAGTATTTCTTATCCTAATGAAGTATTCAAGGAAAATGTCTTAAATGAGGCATTTACTGCACCTATCGATGTAAATTATGTTTCTAGAGTAGGTAAATTTAGTGGTAAATTTAATGCCGGTGTAAGTGTACTTCAAAATGCGATGAGTATGGATTATTTATGGATGGAAGTGAGAGTCCATGGTGGAGCCTATGGATGTATGATGAATATCGACCCATCCGGCCTCATTGGATTCACCTCTTATAGAGATCCAAATATTAAATCTACAAATGATGTATATCAAAATGCAGATCAATTTGTTTTAAGCTTTCATCCATCTGATGAGGAATTATTAAAATTTAAAATTGGTACGATTGGTGGAATGGATGCAGTACTTCATAATAAGGCTAAGGCTCAAATTGCAAGAACGAATTATTTAAGAGGCTTGAGTGAAGAAGAAAGATGCAAGAATAGAAAAGAAGTATTATCCATAAAAAAGGATGATTTTAAGGAATTTGCAAGCTGGTTTAGAGAAGCTATGTCTTCTTATAATATTACCGTCATTGGTAATACGAATAAGATTAATGAAAATAAGGATATGTTTAAAACCATTCGGCCATTAAAGAAATAAGAGCAGAAATGCTCTTTTTCTTTATATAAAAAAGAAGCACAAATGTGCTTCCTATTTCACTTCAAGTATCCAATCTCTAGTATCTTCAATCTTACCGGATTGAATTCCTGTGATTTCATCATATAGCATTTGAGAAACCTTACCAATTTCTCCATTGTTTACTACATATTCCTTATCGTTGATGACGAATTTACCAATTGGAGAAATAACAGCTGCAGTACCAGTGCCCCAAGCCTCCTCAAGACGTCCCTCCTTTAGAGCCTCAAGTAATTCATCTACCGTAATACGTCTTTCTGTAACAGGGATGCCCTCATCCTTTAAAATCTGAATGCAGGATTTTCTTGTAATACCAGGAAGAATAGAACCAACTAATGCTGGAGTTACAACCTCACCATCAATTTTGAACATTACGTTCATGGAGCCAACCTCTTCGATGTATTTTCTTTCTACTGCATCAAGCCATAATACCTGAGAATAGCCCTTAAGCTCAGCCTTTTTACCTGCACGAGTAGAAGCAGCGTAGTTGCCACCACACTTTGTGTAGCCTGTACCACCCTTACCGGCAACTCTGACATCATCCTTCTCAATTAAAATAGAAACTGGATTTAATCCTTCCTTATAATAAGATCCAACTGGAGATAGAATTACCATGAAAATGGCATGATGTACACCATGTACACCTAAGGAATGGTCATCACCAATCATAAATGGACGTACATATAGGGATGTACCGGGATCCTGTGGAACCCAATCTCTATCTAAATCAACTAATGTGACAACTGCCTGTACAAAATCCTCAACAGGTAATTCGGGTAGGCATAATCTTTCTGCAGAGGAATTTAATCTCTTTGCGTTTTCATATGGACGGAATAATTGAATTTTACCATCCTTTGTATGATAAGCCTTCATACCTTCAAAAATTTCAGCACCATAGTGTAGTGCACTAGATGCAGGAGACATTGGGATCGGTCCATATGGAACGATTCTTGCATCATGCCATCCAATTCCCTCATCATAGTCCATCATAAACATATGATCTGTAAAATATTTACCAAAGCCTAATGCTCCTGTTGGCTTTGCCTTTGGAGTTTCAATCTTATTAATCTTAATATCTAACATAAATAATTTCTCCTTTTTTAAATACTTAAACTCATTATACGCCTATTTTCTATCTTTTTAAATATAATATTTTGAAATATAAAAAAATGATATATAATATTTGCGAGGTTTAAATGATATGGAAATTATATTTTATAACATTACAGCTTTAGTTATAGGCTGTTTATTAATTTATTATGGTTTATTTTGTTTAATTAAAAAGAATAAAAAGCTTTTTGGTGGGTTAACCCTAGGAGTTTCCGTCTTTTATATTGGATTTGGTATTTGGGGATTCTTTTTAGCTGAATATCAATTTTTAGTGATTTTAGCAATTCTAGCTTTTACTTTAATTGAAATTATATTCTTTGTATTATTTAACAAAAAAGAGCCAGTAAAAAGAAATGGAAACAAAGAGATTAAGCCTATAAAAAAGGAAGATTCCGATTATCTAGAGGAAGAAAAAAAGGAGAATGATTGTTAGTCATTCTCTTTTTCATTTTGCGTTAATTCATCAATTTCTTGACTATAATCCTTTTTAAATTTATCTAGGAATTTGGCTCCACCAAATCCACCTAAGGATAAGATTCCTCCAAAGAATACTTTCCTGAATCCTACCCATCCATTTTGGAAGAAATAAGAGAAGGTATTCTTAGATTCAGTATACTCTATCATATAAGGAATAGAAATAGCTAAGAAGGTAGCAACGGCGATAAATACGAGTGCACCTACGGTAATTTTAAGCCATTTCTTACTTGGGGCTTTAGATAAGAATAAACCTAGTGTTGCAAGAATAGGAATTAATGCAACGACACCAGTAAAATAATCATGTAAATTTATGGTTAATAGAATAGGTAGAATAAGACCTAAGCCAATACCAATTAAGACAAATAGAAGTGCTAAAACATATTTTATATTAAATCCAGTTGTCTTTTTATTTAGCTCTTGAAGCTTAGATAAATATTCATTCCTACATTCCTTATGTATTGGACAATAATGGCTACCAAATAATCCATACTCAGCTTCATGTTTACAAATTGGACATATATGCATTGGTAAATAGCCCATATTCTTTAAGCATTCGATGACATTATTTAATATTTCATTCATCAAATCGATTTTCTTAATTTTGTTTCCCTCAGGAAGCGTAACAATTAGGGTATCTCTCTTATTCCCTAAGGAGGCTTGTGCACAAGCATTACCTAATGCTTCCATTTGTAAGGCTTTAATGGCATCCTTTGTAATCTCTTTGTCTAAGGGAATATAAAAGGATGGTATATTCAATACCATATATTGCCAATCTCTTAAATAAATAGAATATCCTTCCTTGTTTAAAACATATACATTTTTTATTTTTTGAAAGCCAAGCATAGTGGCATAATCATCATATTTCATAATCTATACCTCAAGGTTATTATATCGAAAAAATAACAAATGAAAAGCTTTTTCTTTTATAGAAAGAAAAAAAGGCATTTACATGCCTTGTGATATTAAACTGGCCTGCCGGAAAGGATTCGAACCTTCGACCCACGGCTTAGAAGGCCGTTGCTCTATCCAGCTGAGCTACCAGCAGATGTATAATCGTTTAATATCTTACGTTTTCCGAACGCTCAATTATTATATAACAGGAATGAAATCATTTCAAGTGTTTTTTTAATTTATTTTATTGTTGTTTTCTATTCACTTTCATACCCTATTTGTGATAAAATATCATAGATGATAAGGAGGGGTTAATTATGACAGAACGTGACCATGTACAAGAACTAAAACGAATTTTATCTTCACCGACCTTATCCGATGAAGAAAAGAAGAGCGAATTATTGCAATATCATGAAAATGATATCGCTGATATGCTTGATGATTTAGATGATGCGGAAAGAAGCGAGCTACATAGAATCTTAGGCGATGAGATCTTCGGTGAGGTATTATTATATACAGAAGATATCGAAGATCAAATTACATCTATGGAGCCAGCAGAGGCTGCTGATGTCATTGAAAAGATGGATGCCGATGATGCTATCGATATTCTAGAAGAACTAGATGAGGATGACCGTAAGGAAATCGTTGATTTAATGGAGCCTGAGGCAAAAGAGGATATCCAGGATATCTTAAAATATGATGATGACCAAATTGGTTCTAAGATGACCAATAACTATGTAAGCATCTTAGTTACAAATTCCGTTAAAACTGCAATGAAGAGAGTCGTTGCAGAGGCTGCAGATAACGATAATGTATCCAACATTTATGTTGTTGATATTCAGGATAAATTAGTTGGAGTTATTGAGCTACGTGATTTAATTGTTGCAAGAGAGGGTATTGATTTAGGTACAATCGTAAAGCAAAACTATCCAACCTTTAAAGCAACGGATAAGGTTGAGGATTGCTTAGTTGAAATGAGAGAATATGCCTTACCGTCCTACCCAATTCTAGACGAAAATGGAAAATTAATTGGTGCAATCACCCACGATGACGTTCAAGAGGCAATGGATGAAGAAATGGGTGAGGATTACGCTAAACTCGGAGGTTTAACTCAAGAAGAGGATTTAGATGAATCTCCATTCCAATCGGTAAAGAAGCGTATCCCATGGCTTGCAGTATTACTTATTCTAGACTTACTAATTTCATTTTCAATGACTAGTTTTGAAAATGTAGTTGCCATACTTGCAATTATTGCATTCTTCCAAACTCTAGTATTAGATATGGCAGGTAATGCAGGTACACAATCCTTGTCCGTTACGATTCGTATGATTTCAACAAACGATGTAACAGGAAAAAAGATTGCGAAAACAATATTTAAGGAATTTTGCACAGGTATTTTAAATGGTGCCATTTTAGCAACCATTTCCTTTGGCTTTGTAATGCTTTACCTATTTATATTTAAAAAAGGTGTTGTAAGTGGAAGTGATTATAATGTTATAGAGGCGCTAACTGCATCTGGAATTGTAGGATTTTCCTTACTTATTGCGATGACAGTTTCATCCTTGGTTGGATCTATAATACCTATTATCTTTTATAAGATTAAGATTGACCCTGCGGTTGCATCAGGTCCATTCATTACAACGATAAACGATGTCACTGCATTATTAATTTATTATGGCTTAGCCGCATTATTATTCTTCCAGATACTTGGAGTAGGCGCTTAGGCTAAATTGGAGGATTTATGAATAAACAAGAATTTTTAGAGATGAAGGAAGAATTTGCTCTTATCATCTACAATTATGAAAAATTTTTAAAGGATTGTATCTTATTAGACTATAGATATAATGATCAATTCTTTGATTTGTTACAAAAGATTCGTTACTACGAAGTAGAAAATGGTCTTTTAGCAACATGCTTACAAAACAGAAGTCAAAATCCTGAATTTGATACAAATAAGGTTTTATCTGATTTTAAGGATGGTTATTCTAAGGAATTAGAAAATGCTGTTCAAAAGCATAAGGTTGCTCATAGTGTAGTTTCTCATTTGAATGATAATACTTTAGAAGAAAATAAGGAATTTGAAAAGATTTATCAAGATTTCATTAAAGAAAATCATCCTGTTGTAAAGGCCTTAGTAACAGATGAGGAAAAGGAACTATACGAAAAGCTTAAAATCTTCTATTATGAGAATAACTATAAGGGCTTTATGGAAGCTTACGAATTAAATAAGGATACCTTCAAGGAAGTAGAATATCCTGAGGATTTATTTGCAAAAATTAGCCAGTATTATTATGATATTCGTAAGAATATTGGTGCAGATTTTACAAAAAGACAAAAGGGCTATCCTTTCATAAAAAAGGGTGTATTCCAAGATGATATGACGATTGCAGAAGAGGATGCAAATCTAAAAACAAGCTACAATAAGCTTTTAGGTGATAACAAAAAGCTTCATCAGGATTATATAAAAATGTTTGGTTCTGATATTTCTTTAAATGAATTAGTTAAACAGGCATAGCCTGTTTTTCTTTCTAATGATTTTGGGTGATACTATGATATATGATAGACTCATTCTGTATAAAGATGACAAATATAAGGAATTTCAGTCAAAGCTTATACCAAATATAGATAAGGATACTATTATTGGTGTAAGAACACCAGATATAAAAAGAATAGTAAAGGATGTCTTTGGTACTAAGGATGTGAATAATTTCTTGCGTGATGTTCCTCATAAATACTATGAGGAAAATCTACTGCATATGCTTTTATTGTCTATGATTAAGGATTTCGATTTATGCATTCAGGAATTAAATTTCTTTTTGCCATATGTCGATTGCTGGCCCATATCCGATCAATTTAGTCCAAAGGTATTTCATAAGAATCATGATAAGCTTATTGATATCGTTAAAAACTGGATTCAAAGTGAGCACATTTATACCGCAAGATATGGCATGAGAATTTTAATGAACGAATACTTAGGCGATGATTTTAAAATAGAATATTTAGATCTAATCGCAAACAAAAAGGGTGATGATTATTACCTAAAAATGATGCAGGCATGGTATTTTGCGACAGCCTTAGCTAAAAAATATGAAGAGACTATTCCTTATTTTGAAAATCATTTATTAGATCCTATTGTTTTCAAAAAGGCCATTCAAAAGGCTTTAGAAAGCTATCGTGTATCGGAATTTCATAAAGAATACTTAAAATCCTTAAGAGGTTAATATGGAAGAATTATTTTTGAGTTTAAAAGATGAAGAATGGCCTTTGACAATAATTAATCATGATAGAACCATCGCAAGAGCAATTGTTATCGATGATGAAAAGAATTTCTATTTTGTAAGAGTAAATAGAGATGATGATTTTGGTAAAGCATCCTATATCGAAACCTCTGGTGGTGGAGTAGAGGATATGGAATCTATAGAAGCTGCTATCCATAGAGAATTAGAAGAAGAGATGGGGATATCTGTAGATATATTAGCTAAAATTGGTATTGTATCCGATTATTACAATTGCATTCATCGACATAATATAAATCATTATTTCCTATGTAAAATAAGAAAATTTGGGAATAATCATTTAACAGAAGATGAAAGGAATAAATACCATCTTTTGAGAGTATGCTTAAAATATAAAGATGCAGTTAAGGAATATGAAGATGGAAGAAAAACAAAAATAGGTAGATTAGTCTATAATAGGGAAATGCCCATTTTAAAAAGAGCCTATGATATTATTTTAGAGGGAGACTTTTAAAGTCTCTCTTTTCATATAAAAAAAAGAAGTATCCTATTTTAAGAATACTTCATCAACGGTCTTTAAAAAATTTAATCTAGGTAAATAGCCTTCCTTAATTAAATAGGCTCTTTCCTTAAAAACTTCATAAGGAATGGATTTTCTACCATCCTTTAAGGAATTATCCCAATATTCCTTACAAACCGGAAAGGGAAGTAGATAATATTCATTATAGACACTCCAATAAACAATTAAAAAGCCAATTCCACCATGATGAATTATTTTTTCTAAATGAGATATTTGGTGTGGGTGAATATTTGCAAGAGGGAAGGAGGTCTTATTATGATTTTCCTTTGCTTCAAAATCAATATATCTACCCTTATATATGCCATTATAATCCGTAGTGGATGGGGTTTTATAATAAGCCTCTGTAATGACTGCCTTACTTCTCATAGGGTACTCCACCTTAACAATTTGTACAGGAGTAGGCTTCTTATGAATTACTGCAAAATCATTATTTAAATAATATTCATTCGATTCATTAATTAATTCCTCTAAATCCATACCCAAATTCGCTTTTGCCATATTGGTTGTTTTAGATGAGGACTTTTGTTTGATTTGTCTTTCTGTAGTAGTTGTAATCCTTGTCTTTTTATTTGGAAAATTTAATGCCATTTTTATCACCAAATCCATTGTATCACAAAAAGTATTGGGTAAAAAGTGGCAACATTTGTGAAAAAACAGCGTTGTAAACGTTTCAATCGAAATATAGGAAACGTTTACCGTATTCAAATGATAAAAAGAGTGTTATATACTTGAGATAGTAGGAGGGATTAAAATGGCTACAAAGAAAACAACTTGTGCTGCCGCACAGGTAACAGTAAAGATTACAGTAAATGCAAATGCAGATAAGGTTTATGTAGTAGGTAATACAGAAAACCTTGGTTCTTGGGATGCTAAGAAAGCCGTAGCTTTAAAGGCTGTTGATGGCAAGTTCGAAGTTTCTAAGAAGTTCGATGCAAATGCTGTTGTTGAGTTCAAGGTTTTAGCTGCTAAGGATTGGGAAGCTGTTGAGAAGGGAATCTGGAACGAAGATCTAGAAAACCATACATTCACAGCTACTAAGGGCTTGGCTGTAGAAATTGGCGTTGACCACTTCGCTAAGTAATCTGAATCGAGACAAGATGAAGGGCACTTCGGTGCCTTTTGTTTTCGAATAATGCTATTGTTTAATCCAAAAAAACGATGTATAATAAAACCAATAAGATACGATTCTTAAAAATGAAGAATGGAGGAGCCCTAATTAACAAACAAAGGCAGTATTTTTTATTATGAGTAAGATTAATTTTATTGCTCTTGGTGGAGTTCAAGAGGATGGCAAAAATTTATATGTTATCGAAGTCAATAATATGATTTTTGTTATGGATTGTGGTATGAAATATCCAAACCAGGATTCCTATGGTGTGGATATTATTGTTAACGATTTAACCTATTTATCAGAAAATAAGGGTAGAATTCAAGGATTATTCCTATCTCATGCCCATATGGACCACATTGGAGGAGTAATCCATTTATTAAAGGAAAAGCCAGATTTAAGAATCTATGGCTCTAAATACACGATGGCAGTTTTAGGTGATATTTTGAAGGACGACAAAAATGTCGATTATTCTAAAGCCTCTTTAGAGGTGGTAACTTCAAAAACGGCACTTAAGTTTCAGGATGTCACAATTCGTTTCTTTGAGGTAAGCCACAATTTACCCGAAAGCTATGGTATAGCACTTAAGAGTGATGATGGATATATCATCTATACAAGTAATTACAATTTTGACCAGAATTCGCATATGGATTATGCGCATATGTTTCGATCTTTAGCTGTATTTGCAAAAGAAGGAGTATTAGCTTTATTAACAGAATCCTTAGGTGCGAATAATGAGCAATCCCGTGGTACAATTTTAGAGTTTAAAACAAGAATTAAAAATGTATTTAATCAAAGCAATGACCGCTTAATATTTTCCTTATTCTCAAGTGATATCTTAAGAATTCAGCAAATTTGTGACATTGCCATAGGCTATGGTAGAAAGATTGCCATCATCGGAAGAAAAACACAAAAAATGGTAGCACAGGCCATCGATTTGGGATATTTAAATATCCCAGAGGAGAACTTTGCTAATTTAAAATTCATCGATGAGAAGAATGGAATTACTAACGAGGATAAGAATTTAGTTATCCTAGTCACAGGGAATCGTCATGAACCATTCTTTATGCTACAAAGAATGGCAAAGGGTGTCGATCGTTTAATTCATTTAACGAAAAAAGATACAGTTATTGTTTTAACACCACCTACTCTAGGTACAGAAAAGATGGCATCCAAGACCTTAGATATCATTTATCATATTACATCTAGGGTATTAGAATTCAATTCAACCTTATTACCTCAAATTAATGCGAATAGAGAGGAAATAAAGGAAATGATTAATATTTTAGAACCAAAATATATCATTCCTGTCATCGGTGAATATCGTCATCAATATGCCTTAAGAATTGTTGCCGAATGTATTGGATATAAAGATAGTGAAATATTAATTCCAGATCAAGGAGATATCCTATCCTTCTCTGATGGAAAATACATTGGTGTTACAGGCGATGTGCCTGTTGCTGAGGTATTGATTGATGGTAAGGCATTTAAGGATGTTGGTGAGGTTGTTATGCGTGACCGTGAGCTTTTAGCTCAGGATGGTGTCATTTTAATTACAGCGAATATTAATCCAAGAACGAAAACAATCCTTTTAGGTCCTGAGGTAGTTACGAAAGGCTTTACCTATACAAAGGATAGTGAATCCTTAATTTCTAAAATTAAAGAATTATTCTATTTAGTTTCAGAAAAATATCTATGCTCTAGATTTATTAACTGGAGTGAATACAAAACAGGCTTAAAGAATGAAATTTCTCATTACATTTATAAGGAAACCAAGAGAAGTCCAATCATCATCCCTGTTTTAATTTCAACCGATTTAGATATGGTAAATAGAACAATAGAAGAAGAAAAAAACGAGAATTAATTTTCTCGTTTTTTATCTTCTAGCTTATCTAAAAATTCTAAATATTCCTTAATGGATCTTTCATAGGATGAGGTATCCTTAGGCTTGTAATATTTTTTACCAAGTAATGCATCAGGCATATATTGCTGATGACAATAATCATGATAATAATCATGAGGATATTTATATTCGTATTTTCCACTTTTTAATTCTTTGTTTAAAATATGTGGAGGTATTTTCATAGAAGAAAGCTTTTCTAAATCCTTTAGTGCATCATTTATCGCAAGATAGGTAGAATTTGATTTTGGGCTTGTCGCTAAATCGACAATAGCGAAGGCTAAGGGAAGCCTTGCTTCTGGTAATCCTAAGGATAATGCTGCTTCGCATGCAGCATATACTCTAGGCCCAACATTTGGGTTACCTAAGCCAATATCTTCATATGCACTACATAATAATCTTCTTGTAATAAAGACTAAATCTTCCGTTTGTAAAAGCCTTGCTAGATAGTGAAGTGCTGCATCTGGATCACTACCTCGAATGGATTTAATCATAGCACTTGCACAATCGTAATAGTATTCTCCCTCTTCATCCATTTGAAGAGCTTTTTTACCTATAAGATTTGAAACATTTTCTAAAGTTAAATCCTCAGTCTCTAACATATTCGCAATCTCAAGCATATTGAGTGCACTTCTTATTTCTGATGAGGATACGGTTGCGATATATTCTAGTATATCGGCACTCATTTCCTTTAATCCTTCATCCTTAATCGTCTTTTTAAGAAGTAAAATGACATCACTCTTTTTGATTTCATTCATTCTATAAATATGACATCTACTACGTACGGCAGGATTTATGCTTCTATATGGATTTTCTGTTGTAAGACCTATGATGGTTAATTGACCAGATTCAACATAGGGAAGTAAGAAGTCCTGTACATCCTTTTTCATTCTATGAATTTCATCGATAACACATATAGTAGATTCATAGAATTTCGTTGCGTCTGCAATTTCCTTGAGCTTTGCTTTTGAATCAATAGAAGCATTAAAGGAAAAGCTAGATAATGGATAATAGGATTCTATAATTTGGGCTATGGATGTTTTACCACAGCCTGCAGGGCCATATAAAATCATAGAAAATAAAGATTTATTTTCTAACATTTTTGTAATTACACCCTTTGGTCCAACCAAATGGTCTTGTCCAACAATATCATGAAATGATTT
Organism: Anaeroplasma sp.; assembly: GCF_034179385.1. Classification (NCBI taxonomy): domain Bacteria; kingdom Bacillati; phylum Mycoplasmatota; class Mollicutes; order Anaeroplasmatales; family Anaeroplasmataceae; genus Anaeroplasma; species Anaeroplasma sp. The sequence goes on along the minus strand of NZ_JAXFPY010000119.1, from coordinate 37,977 downwards.
TGGGCGGATTCTATAAGCTAATGGTTTCATCCTTTTCACCTCTTGAATCATTTTATCATATTTATAAAAAATATGCCATAAATAGCCTTGAAAATGCTTTAAATTTTGGGTAAAAACTTTAAGAATATAAAATATTATGTTATAATATTATATATTTTTGAATTTGGAGGTAAAATTCAAATGAATTTAAAAGATACTATTGTTACTATTCCTGATTTCCCTAAAAAAGGAATTATGTTTAGAGATATTACAACTCTACTTGAAAATGGAGAAGCATTTGCATACACCACAGAGGAAATTGCAAAATTTGCAGAGGAGATTGGTGCAACCATAATCGTTGGGCCTGAGGCTAGAGGATTCTTATTTGGTGCACCTGTTGCAGCAAAGCTAAAGCTTGGTTTTGTACCTGTAAGAAAGCCTGGTAAGCTTCCTAGAGCTCAAATTACAGAAGAATATTCCTTAGAATATGGAACGAATACATTATGTATTCATGAGGATGCATTAAGTAAGGATGACAAGGTATTAATCGTAGATGATTTACTTGCTACAGGTGGTACTGCATTAGCTGCAGCACACCTATGTGAGAAGACAGGGGCAGAGGTTGTTGGATTAGCCTTTGTCATTGATTTAGTTGATTTGAAGGGTAAGGAGTTACTTAAGGATTATAAAGTAAAAACCTTAGTTGAATTTGAAGGAGAATAATCCATTATAAGCAAATGAAGGAGGTGGATTTATGGTTACAGCAACAACATATGAAGAGCTTGAAAAGATTTTTTCAAAATATATTCGTAAGCCTGAATCTAAAGCGTTAATAAGAAAAGCATGGAATGTTGCCGAAAGCCTACATAACGGGCAATTAAGAAAATCAGGTGAACCATATATCATCCATCCTTTAAATGTTGCTTGTATTTTAGCTGAACTACATGTAGGTCCTGCAACGATATGTGCGGGTTTATTACATGATGTAGTTGAGGATACTCAAGCAACAAAGGAAGGTATTGCAAGAGAATTTGGTGATGATGTAGCTGAAATTGTTGATGGTGTTACCAAGGTTGGACAAATTAAATTTGTAAGCCTTGAGCAAAAGCAAGTAGAAAATCATCAGCATATGCTTTTAGCTATGGCAAAGGATATAAGAGTAATTGTCGTAAAGCTTGCCGATCGATTACATAATATTCGTACACTCAATGCCTTACCACCAGAAAAGCAAAGAAGAATCGCAAGAGAAACTCTTGAGATTTATGCACCACTTGCGCATAAGATAGGTATGTTCCGTATAAAGGCAGAGCTTGAGGATACCTCCCTTAGATACGTAGATAATGAAATGTACAATAAGATTCTTACACAAATTAAAAATGATTCCTCCGCTCGTATGTCTAATGTAGATCATACGATTGATGAAATCAAAAGAATCTTAGGTGAAAATGGATTAACGGATTACCAAATCAAGGGTAGAATTAAGAATATTTATTCTATTTATAAGAAAATGGTAAACCAAAAGAAGGACTTTAAGGATATTTATGATATCTTAGCCATCCGTGTAATTGTAAAAACGGTTGGCGAATGCTATCAGGTATTAGGCTTAATTCATGCCAATTATACTCCAGTACCAAAGAGATTTAAGGATTATATTGCCGTACCAAAGCCAAATATGTATCAATCCTTACATACGACAGTAATTTCTAATGATGGATTTACCTTTGAGGTACAAATTCGTACAGAGGAAATGGACCGTATTGCAGAATATGGTATCGCCGCTCACTGGGCATATAAAGAAAATGCGGAATATTCTAAGGAGCGTGAGCAATTTGAAATTGCCCAAACCTTAAAATGGTATGGTGATCTACTTAAGTTTTCGGAAGAGGAAAATGCACAGAATGCATCTGCAGAGGAATACGTAGAAACTGTAAAAGAGGATTTACTTAATACTACCGTTTATGTTTATACTCCAACGGGTGAGGTTGTCGATTTACCTAAGGGTGCAACCCCACTAGATTTTGCATATAAGATTCATACGAATATTGGCAATAAAACCGTTGGTGCCATGGTAAATAATCATATTGTACCACTGGATTATGAGCTTAAAACGGGAGATATTATCTCGATTAAGACGAATAAGAATTCCTTTGGTCCATCAGAAAACTGGCTTAAAATTGCGAAAACAACACACGCAAGACATAAGATTAAGAGCTTCTTGAATAAGCAAAATCACGATATTTTGCTTGGACAAGGTAAGCAAATGGTCGATGAGGAATTTAAAAGCCAAAGAATTACAAATTACGATTTAGATAATGAATTTGCACTTAAATTCCAAAAGAATAATATTAGCTCTCTTGATGATATGTATTTAGAGGTTGCTAAGAATAATTTATCTGCAAAGACCGTCGTATCGAAATACTTAGGTTCGAGTGATCCATCAAAGCTAACGGAAGAAGCATTAAGCCGTCAGATTGAGCGTAGCCAAAGAATTTTAACAACGAATAGTGAAACTGGTGTTGTCGTCGAAGGTCTAACGAACCCACAGCTAAAGCTTGGTTCTTGCTGCAACCCAATCCCAGGAGATGAAATTTTAGGTTATGTCACTAAGGGTAATGGAATTGTTGTTCATAATTTATGCTGTAAAAATATTAACAGCTTCCAAAAGGAAAGATTAATTCCTTTAGCTTGGGCTACGAATATTGATAGAAAATATCCTGTTTCGATAAAGATTGAAGCGACAGCGAATATGAATCTACTTGTAGAAATTATGAATACAGTATCCGCATCTGGCATGTCCATTTTGGCCATTAACGCAAACCAAAATGCGAATTTAGAGGCCATAGTTAAGCTTAAGGTTATGACGGATAATTTATTATCCTTAGAGAAAATGATTGTTAACCTTAAGAAGATTAAATATATTTATAACATTGAAAGAGATAACCATTAATGAGAGTAGTAGTTCAAAGAGTTAAATATTCTTCCTGCACAATTGATGGAGTAGTTACTGGAAAATGTGATAAGGGCTTTATGTTACTTATTGGCTTTAAAACAACAGATACTCTAAGAGAACTTGAAAAATGTGCAAAAAAGGTTTCAGGATTAAGAATATTTGAAGACGAAAATGGAAAAATGAATCAATCACTTAAGGATGTTTCTGGTACAATTCTTGCTATAAGTCAGTTTACACTTTATGCAGATTGTAAGCATGGAAATCGTCCTGGATTTTCGGATGCTATGGAATTCCATAAAGCGAGTGAATATTACGATTTATTTGTAAAAATGCTTAGAGATATGGATTTCCATGTTGAAGTTGGTATCTTTGGAGCTGACATGAAAATTGAACTTTTGAATGATGGACCTGTAACTATATTATTAGATACAGATAATCTATAATAGGGGGAAATTATGACATCATATGTTTTTAACCAAGAAAGCTATTCTGATTTAAGTAGCTTAGCTAAAGCATATATTGATAATTTTGATTTAGGTATGGATGATATCTATACGAATACAAAGGAACTAATTCAATTCATTAAAAGTAGAATTAGTGATAAAGGAAAAGTTAAGAAATATATCAACATTTTAGCAGAAACAAAATATAAAAGTAACGCATTAACCTTTATGATCTTTGAAATGACGGATCATAAGGAAATTATAATTGCTGGAGTAAAAATGGATTTATTAACCTATTTACAGGCATTAAGGGAAAACCCAGATCCAGCAAATAATATTTTATTTGCCTTCTTAGAGGATGGAGGTATTACGAAAACCTTCCGTGCATCCGGTGCTGACCCAAAGCTATGTCAGCATTCTCGTGCGATTGAAAGAAATTTTAGAAATCCATTTACTTATAAATACTTAGTAGCCTACTATGGCTATGAAACAAAGGAATCCTTAGATGGTAAGGTTCGAATCATTGCCATTAATGGTGAGGAATGCTTTAGAAGATTTTCTAATCTTGCAAGAAGTGAAGCCTTCTTGATTTCCTTAGCGCATAAGGCAGGCTTTACCGATGTAATTGAGGCAGTAAATGATGAAAATCCAACCTTTGTTTCCCTAAAGCTTTTGAATAAGATAAAGGAAACAGATGAGGATTATTTAAGAAGAATCGTAGATGGCTCATTTTTCTTTTGGATGGTAGATAATTTTGATAAATATGATTATAAGCCAAAGGCTTTAAAAATTTACAAGAGATTTGTTGAAATCAAAAAGGAATATGATGGCTATAAGGATCAAATTGCTGCAAGAAAGATTTCTTCTATATCCTTTGATAATTATATTGGTATAGCGAAAAGATTATATGAGAATTATTTATATTTCATCACTGCATATAAGAATGATTTCATCTCTGTTAAAAAGAAATATGACAAAGAAAAATATGATTTAAATAAGCCTTATGCTAAAACCTATATCTGTCAGGATTATATGCAAGGAAAGGTTGTTAAGCTTTATACTTCACATGAGGAGATTGAACAAAAGGTTAATCCTTTAACTGGTGAGGTTATTGAAGAGGTAAGAAACGAAGATGCCTTGGATGATGTATCGAAGGATGCACCTGAATTCATTCTCCCTGAGGATAAGAAAAAGGAATATGATATCAAAAAGCAAAGAAAGAATTTACTTGGCCAATATGGCTTTGCGAATGCCTCTATTATCATGGGATTACTTATGGTAATTCCAATGCTTCTTATGGTTTTCGTATTTAAATTCTTATCTAACGGTAGTGGTAAGAAGGCTACTTTAGCAAACAATTTTGGTATTTTATTAAATTCCTATAGCCTATATATTGCCCTAGGTGTAGTTGTTCTACTTATCCTTGCTTCAGGCTTATCTATGATTACGAATAAGAAGAGCCAATATGCTTTAAAGAAATATGATAATTTAGTAAATAATATTAATCCAAAGGATTTCTATCCTGAGGAGAAAATATTATATCAGCAGGAAAAGGAAGCCTTAAAGAAGCAATCCTTTAAATCCTTCAATTTCCCTGCCTTCTTTATTCAAATTTATTTAGGTGTTTTAGTCGCTTTTCTATCCTTAGTTCTTATTGCATCATTATCTATTTTTATTCCATTCTTAGGAAACTATAGCAATAGAATTGGACAAGTGGAAGTTACAATTGTATTATCCTTTGGATTACTTTTAGGAATTATCTTTGGAATGCTATTTCAAAAAAAGAATAGTATTATGAGCATTTTATTTGCTTTTGTTGTACTTATTTTATGTACAACTCTAGTTATTGCTATGTAATGAGGTAAATTTATGAATGTATATATGGTGAGCCTCGGCTGTGCTAAAAACCAGGTAGACTCTGAAATGATTTTAGGAGCAATGAAGGATTCTATAACCTTAGTTTCATCTCCTATAGATGCAAATTTAATATTGATTAATACTTGTTGCTTTATAGAGCCTGCAAGAAAGGAAGCTATTGATACGATTCTTCAAATGGCAGATTATAAAAAGAATGGAGCTAAGCTTATTGTTTTAGGATGCCTACCGCAAAGATACAAGGATGAACTCATTAAGCTTTTGCCCGAGGTAGATCGCTTTGTAACCATTGATGAATATAGAAATATAGCTAAAATTATTGAAGGTGTAATAGAGTCCGATTATAAGATAAAGGGCGAATATTCTCCATTAAATCGTATATATTCCACTCCAAGCTATATGAGATATATTAAAATTTCAGAGGGCTGTCAAAACCATTGTGCCTTTTGTGCAATTCCTTTAATTCGTGGTACCTTAAGAAGTAGAACCATGGAATCCATTATAGAGGAAGTAAAAAAAGAGGTAGCAAGTGGTGTATATGAGATTAATTTAATTTCTCAGGATACGACGAAATATGGCTATGATTTATATGATAAGAAGCTTATGATTGTGCCACTCTTAGAGGAATTATGCAAAATTGAGGGTGATTTTAAGATTCGTTTATTATATTTATATCCAGATATTGTTACCGATGAGCTAATTGAATTTATTAAAACACATGACAAGGTTATGCCTTATTTTGATATTCCAATTCAGCATTCTGAGGACCATATTTTAAAGAAGATGGTAAGAAGAGGTATGAAGGATTACCTATTCAATCTATTTAAAAAGATTAAAACAGAAATACCTAATGCTATTCTTCGTACTACCTTAATTGTTGGATTCCCTTACGAGGAGGAAATAGATATTGATCATTTAATCGAATTTATGAATGAGGTTCAATTTGATCGTCTTGGTGCATTTACCTTCTCCTTAGAGGAGGGAACAGCTGCAGAAAAATATCCGAATGTTATTCCTTTTGATGTGAAACAAAAGCGTTATGAAAGAGTAATGGAGGCTCAATCTAAGATTGCTTTAGAAAAGAATAAGGCAATGATTGGCAAGGTTATAGAGGATGCCTTTATTATTGGTTATGATGAGGAATCCTTTATGTATGTTGCAAGAAGCTATCAATATGCCCCTGATGAGGTGGATGGTGCAATCTTTGTTGCAGCACATTATGAGCTTTCGCTTGGACAAAGGGTTAAGGTAAAAATTATGGATTGTGATGAATATACCTTAACCGGTGAGCAATGTGAATAATATATTTTTATTTGACATTGATGGTACATTATCGATTAATGGTATCATACCAGAGTCTGCAAAGGAAATTATAAAAAAAATTAGAGAAAAAGGTGATTTGGTATTACTTTCTACAGGTAGATGTAAATTCCAATTGAAACCTATTGAAGAAGTTATAACAACCGATGGAGCCATCATGAATAATGGTGGCTATATTGTTGTAAAGGATAAGGTAATTGCGAAGCATCCTATATCTAAGGATGCTATAAAAAGATTATTTGATATGGGATTTAAAACAACCCTATTAAATGAGAAATATTATGCAAGAATCGATTGTGATAAAATCTATAAGGAATTTTCAGATTATTTTAAGGTTCCAGAAGCAACCCTATATCCAAAGGATATATTAGAGGATGATATATATTCTTTGGGGGTATATAGCTATCATGCAGATACATTTCCAAAGGAATTATTTCCTGAAATCGATTTTGTGCGTGTTGCACCCTTAGGCTTTGATGCTATTGCCCACGGTATATCTAAGGGTAGTGCGGTATTAGATTTAAGAAAAATCTATAAGGATGCAAGAATTATCGCATTTGGCGATAATTATAATGATTTAGAAATGCTTAAGGAAGCGGATATATCGATTGTAGTACCTACTGCCCCAAAGGAAGTACAGGAGGTAGCTTCCTTTGTAACAAAAAATCCTTTAGAGGATGGAATCGCTTATGCGATTAAGGAGTTTTTAAAATATGAAGATTAATGTTGTATTATATCATCCAGAAATTCCACAAAATACAGGAAATATTATGAGAAGCTGTGTTGGATTTCATGCAAAGCTTCATTTAATTCGTCCACTAGGCTTTAAGCTTGATGAGGCAAGAATGAGAAGAGCGGCCTTAGATTATTTTGATTATTTGGAATATGAGGCATATGACGATTGGGATGATTTTAAAAGTAAAAATAAGGGTAAATTTTATTATTTAACTCGCTATGGTCATAAATCTCCCTCTACAATAAATTTTAAAGAGGATGCAAAGGATTCGGATATCTATTTAGTCTTTGGTGCGGAATCAACAGGAATTGCTTATGATATCCTAAAGGACAATTTAAAGGATTGCTATAGAATTCCTACAACAGATAAAATAAGAAGTTTAAATTTATCAAATTGCGCTGCCATTATGCTATTCTTAGCAAGCGAGGCAATCAATGATGAATCTATTGTTGTAACACATGAACCAGATACTATGAAGGGTGAAAACTTCATTGATGATTTAGATTTAAAGGAATTAGATATCGTTCATAGAGAATATGATCATAAAGGAGAATAATATGGTTTTAACAGGTGATAATTTTAAAGAATTCATTACGAGTGATTCTCTTACTTTAGTTGATTTTTGGGCACCATGGTGCGCTCCTTGTAGAATGCTTCTTCCAATTCTAGAGGAAATTGAAAATGAGAGTGATGTAAGTTTAGGAAAGGTAAATGTCGATGAAGAAGAGGCAATAGCCTTAGCCTTTGGAATTCAAAATATTCCAACCCTTATGGTATTTAAAAATGGTAAAATCTTAGGTAAAAAGGTGGGCTTCTTACCTAAAAAGGCAATTATGGATTGGTTAAATAGCTTAAAATAGAATGCGAAAATTCGCATTCTTTTTTTCTCAATTATTGCTTAATGCTTTCATATGATCTATGTGGTATTATATCTTTATGGATAAATTAGAAATACTTAAAAAATATTATGGCTATAGTAAATTAAAGAAGGAGCAAGCAACGATTATCGATGCTGTATTAAACAATAAGGATATTATAGGATTACTTCCAACAGGCTATGGTAAATCTGTTACATTCCAGATTCCTGCATTATTGCTCGATGGAATAACGATAGTAATTACACCTCTAATTGCATTAATGCAAGATCAGGTAAGGAATCTAAAGGATAAGATGATTCCTGCAGCATATATTAATTCCTTATTAGATAAAGAGGAAGTAGATAATGTCTATAAAAAGCTTAGAAGAGGAGATATTAAAATATTATATGTTTCAGCAGAAAGGCTAGAAACAAAAAGATTCTTAGATGAAATTATAAATATAGATATATCTATGATCGTTGCAGATGAAGCTCATACACTCCTTTGGAGTGAGGATTTTAGAAAAGCATTAGGACACATTCCTTCCTTCATTCATAAGCTTAAAAAAAGGCCTAAAATGATGGCCTTAACTGCAACGGCAACAAAAACAACAGTGGATAAAATAAAGGTATTACTTGAATTAAAAAATCCTATTTTAGTTGCCGGAGATTGTGATAGAAAAAATATATTCTATAAGATACAAAAGACGCATGATAAGGATAGAGAGTTATATTTTTATATTAAATCACATTTAAATCTTCATGGTATCATTTATTGCTTGACGATAAAGAATGTGTTACATGTATATGAATTCCTAAAGGAAAAGGGCTTTAAGGTAGGATACTATCATGGAGAGATGGAATCTATAGATAAGAAAAAAATACAAAATATGTATACGAATCATGAAATTGATATTATTGTATCCACCAATGCCTTTGGCATGGGAATAGATATACCAGATATAAGGTATGTCATAGAATATGACCTCCCCTCCTCCATCGAAGATTTTAGCCAGCAATCTGGTCGCGCATCAAGAGATGGTAAATATGCAGAAAGTATAGTTTTATTCAATTTAAAGGATATAGAAACTATAGAATATTTTATAGACCATATGGATAATAAAGAAAAGAGTAGCAAGGAGATGAAACAAATTAAAAAGGATAGATATCAAAAATTAGATTCTATGGTTAAATTATGTATTGGATCTAGTTGTATTCATAAGGCAGTATCTGAATATTTTGGGATACCACATAAGGGGAATTGTAATATGTGCTCCAATTGTGTTAAGAGCAAATATACTTGTTAATCATGCATTTTTGAATTTTCTTCCTTTTCTAAAATGTATTATAGAACAAATAACAAAAGAATATAAATTTCAAAAAAAGCTGTCATATTTTCAGATAGTTAACTGAAAAGTAATGACAGCTTTATATTATTCTATGCTTGTTCCTGGTGCTAAATCCATAAATAATGGAATAACAATAGGCTTTCTATCTGTTTTTAAATAGATTTCCTTTTCTAAGAATTCAGTTAGCTTTTGCTTTAGCATACCTAAAATGACTACATTCGAATTTGCCATTTCATCTAGTATGAATTTTTTTGCAGCTTCAACGAAAGCTTTGGTTAATGCTTCTGAATCCTTCATGTAAATAAAGCCTCTAGAAACTACCTGCGGTTCGATTGGAATAATCTTTTTCTTGGTGTCGATGGTAATAACTAAAGAGAACATACCATCCTCAGATAGCATTCTACGCTCTCTTATAATATCCTTTGAAATATCACCAATGCCTTCACCATCGATATATACATCACCTGCCGTAACATGGCCCGCATTTCTTGCAGAATGATCGTTAATTGCAAGTACATCACCATTTTCTAAAATGAAGGTATTGTTTGGATCAACACCACATTCAATAGCTAAATCGGCATGTACTCTTTGCATTCTGTATTCGCCATGAATTGGCATGAAATATTTCGGCTTTAATAAATTAAGCATAAGCTTAAGCTCAACTTGAGATGCATGTCCTGTAGTATGTGTATCGGTAATAGGAGAATGTGTAATTACATTTGCTCCTTTACGGAATAATTGGTTGATGGTTTTATTTACGCCCTCTTGATTTCCAGGTATTGGATTGGAAGAGAAGATGATCGTATCATTTGGCATTAGCTTTATGACTCTATGAGAGCCATTGGCAATTCTCGATAATGCGGCCAAAGGCTCCCCTTGAGATCCTGTACATAATAAGCATATTTCGGATGCTTTATAATGATCAATCTCTTCAGGAGCTATAATTGTACCCTTTGGTGCTTTAATATAACCTACCTGTTGTCCTACCTCTATGGTTTTTTCCATAGACCTACCAAAGACGGCAACCTTACGGTTTGTAAGTACACAGGCTTCAATGACCTGTTGTACTCTAAACATATTCGATGCGAAGGTTGCAACAATAATTCTATCTGTAACCTGCTTAAATAATTCTTTAATAGAAGAACCAATTTTCTTTTCGGATTCTGTAACACCTGGTCTTAAGGAATTCGTTGAATCGGATAATAAGCATAAAACACCCTCTTGGCCTAATAAGGCAAGCTTATCATATTCTGCAGCAGGACCAACGGGAGTCAAATCGATTTTGAAGTCTCCAGTATGTACAATGGTACCAAGATCTGTTTTGAAGCATATAGCAAAGGAATCTGGAATGGAGTGATTCAATCTTATAAAGGATACAGTAACACCCTTAAATTCATAAACGAAATGACTCTTAAATTCTACAATTTGAGTAGAACCTAATAATTCTGGATACTCCTCAAGCTTATTTTCAATTAAATCTATAGTAACACCTGCAGCAAATATCTTAGGTATTTTAACCTTTTTAAGTAGGAATGGTATACCACCAATATGGTCTTCATGACCATGTGTAATAAATAATCCTACGATTCTTTGTTGATTTTGTACTAAATATGTATAATCAGGGATAACATAATCTACGCCTAGTAGATGAGAATCTGGAAATAGGATTCCTGAATCTACGATAAATAATTGTCCTAAATAGTCGATGACATACATGTTTTTACCGACTTCACCTAAACCACCAAGCGCAAAAATAGCTATCTCCTTGCGGTTGTATAACTTGTCCATATAAACCTCCTATGAAATTCGAATTCGGAAAAAGTTATATATATTATAACCTATATGAAAACAAGTTTCAAAGCTATTTCATAATTTATTATGAATATAAAGCATTTTCATAGATAATTTATAAAATATATGCTATAATTCAAAGGTATTTGAAAAGAGGAATTAAAGTTATGAAAGCAAGTAGAATGTTAATTTCCACACTTAAGGAAGCCCCAAATGAGGCAAAAATAGATTCACATATTTTACTCCTTCGTGCTGGAATGATTAAAAACGAGGTAGCTGGTGTTTATAACTATCTACCTATGGGACTTAGAGTCTTAAATAAAATTCAAGCAATCATCAAGGATGAAATGGATAAAGCAGGCAGCCAAGAGATTTTATGTAGTGCACTACAGCCAAAGGAATTATGGGTAGAATCTGGTAGATGGATGAAATATGGCCCTGAGCTTATGAGACTTAAGGATCGTCATGATAGAGAGTTCTGCTTAGGACCAACGCATGAGGAAATCTTCACATCTATTGCAAGAGATTTAATTAAATCTCCTAAGCAATTACCTGTTATTTTATATCAAATTCAAACAAAATATAGAGATGAATTCCGTCCTAGATTTGGTTTAATTCGTTCTAGAGAATTCATTATGAAGGATGCCTATTCCTTCGACAAGGATGAGGCTGGATTAGAAGAATCCTATAAGCTTATGTATGATACATATTCTAAGATTTTTACAAGATTCCATCTAAATTTCCAACCCGTTTTAGCGGATACAGGAAATATTGGTGGTAATGGCTCTCACCAATTTATGGCATTATCGGATATTGGTGAATCTACCATTATTTATTGTGATGAAAATCATTATGCTGCAGACCAGGAAAAGGCTACAACTATGCTTGATGGCTATAAGGGAGATGAAGAAGCTCCTATCGAAAAGGTATATACACCAAATCACGCAACCATCGAGGAATTAGTGGATTTCTTAAAGATTGATGCTAAGAATTTAGCTAAGACTATGGTTTACCATGACTTTATGAATGAAAAGTTCATTGTCGCAATGGTAAGAGCCGATAAGGATATTAATGAAATTAAGCTTGTGAATGAATCCGGCTCTAATGAAAACTATTTAAAGCTTGCAACAGATGAGGAATTAGCTTCCTTAGGTATAGTTAAGGGCTTTATTGGACCTGTTGGCCTACCATGTAATTTAGACATTTATGTAGATGAAGAATTAAAGGATATGGATTCCTTCTATGTAGGTGCTAATGCAAAAGATTACCATTTAAAGAATGTAAAATTCGGTAGAGATTTTACAGGTAAGGTATGTGATTTACGATTAGCTAAGGATGGCCTAAGATGTCCAATTTGTGGTAAGCCACTAAAGAGCGCAAGAGGTATTGAGGTTGGTCAGGTATTTAAGCTTCAAACGAAATATTCAAAGGCAATGGGCTGTACCTATGTAAATGAGAAGGGCGAAAACGTACCAATGGTTATGGGCTGCTACGGCATTGGAGTTACAAGAACCTTCCAATCGATTGTTGAGCAATACCATGATGAATTTGGTATTAAGTGGCCACTAAATGTTGCGCCATATCATGCAGTAGTATTACCTGTTAAATATTCACTTCCAGAACAAATGGAATTATCAGATAAGCTTCATGAAATGCTTGAGTCAAACGGTGTTGAGGTTGTCTTAGATGATAGAAACCAAGGCTTAGGCTTTAAGGCTAAGGATTGGGAGCTTATTGGTGTACCTTATCAAATTATTGTTGGAAAAAGAGCATCAGAGGGCATTGTTGAACTTAAGAATAGAGATACATTAGCTAAAGAAGAAATGCCTTATTTAGATGCAGTAGCTAAAATTGTTGAAGCTGTAAAGGCGATTTAACATTTCTATAACTATGGATGCAAGATTTAGCTCAAGAAAGGCTAGATGACATTGAGATATAGAAATATTAAATCCCTTAGGATAATAAAAGGTGAAACATGAGTGATTTAGCAAAATTAAAGGAAATCATTGAAAAAAGTAAAAAAATAGTTATATTTTCAGGAGCAGGATTATCTACAAATTCAGGTATACCTGATTTTAGAAGTGCGGATGGCTTATATAATCAAAAAACCAAAAGTAATATAAGACCTGAAGAAATTATTTCCCATTCCTTCTTTATGTCGAATCCTTTTGAGTTTTACCAATTCTATTTTTCAAAAATGGTTTATTTAGATGCTAAGCCTAATATAGCCCATAAATATTTTGCAAAGCTAGAAGAGGAAGGAAAGGTCTTAGCGGTAGTAACCCAAAATATTGATAACCTGCACCAAGAGGCAGGCTCAAAGAGGGTTTATGAGCTTCATGGATCTATCATGAGAAATTATTGCATGAAGTGCCATAAATTCTATTCCCTAAAGGATATATTTCATGAGTCATATGAGGTTCCAAGGTGTAGCTGTGGTGGCATCATAAAGCCGGATGTTGTACTTTATGAGGAAGGGCTTAATGATGAGGTTGTAGCAAATGCCTTATATGCGATTCGTGAGGCAGATACCATTATTGTTACTGGTACATCTTTAACAGTATATCCTGCTGCAGGCTTCCTAAGATATTTTAGGGGTGAGAATCTTATTTTATTGAATAAGAGTGAAACACCATATGATTCTTTGGCGAATATTGCTATACATGATGATATAAAAAATGTAATTGAATATCTAGAAAAATAATATAACCCCTGGTTTTGCCAGGGGTTATCCTTATTTATTGAGAAGAATATGTTTAATTCCTATAGAGATATGTTCACTTAAATCTAAATAGGAATTATCGCCTTCTGTGTTAAAATCGTATTTTAAGATTTCTGTTCTTAGTGAATCAAAGCGTGTACATAAATGGTAGAAGAGGTCATCCTCCTTTGAATCTGTAGCATTTCCTCCTCTATATAGATATATACTCTTTTTACATGTGAAATTATTCTTTAAATCTTCGTTGATTTTATCATCACATAGCTTTAATGTAGGATTTAATAGACAAGCTCCCTTATATTCCTTATATTTATATACCATGGAAAGGGCAGCGATTGCACCTTCATTTATACCAAATAAATAGACTTGATCCTCTAGTATACGAAATCTTTGTTTTAAAATTGGTAAAACAATATGTGTTATATATTCAAAATAAATATAGGATAATACGGTATCTACATCCTTATTATCTCCGTTATAATATGGATTTAATTCGCTCATTCTCCATTCCTTAATTGCTGGGGAATGTAAGAATACAAGTATGGTATCCTCTTTGATATCGTATGTGATTTTATCTGTATCAAAAACCTTAGTATCTTCTCCAATATAGTTATAAAATAATTCTCCATCAAAAAAGATAACTATTGGATATTTTCTTTCGATTTGATCGTAATTATCTGGATATTTTACGTGAATTTTTAAATTTCTTCTAAGCTCCCTTGCGGTTATTTTAAATGCCTCAACCATAATATAAATCACCTAAATTCATTATACTATAAGAATTCAAAAATTATGAAAAAATGTAAAGTTTTTAAATTTTTGGCACTTTACTGTTGACAGTGCCAAAAAATAGAATTATAATTACTTATGAACAGTTTGGAGGTAGTAAAAAAATGAAAACGACAAAGAAATTTAAAACAGAAACAAAACGTCTATTAGACATGATGATTAATTCGATTTATACACACAAGGAGATTTTCTTAAGAGAATTAGTATCGAATGCATCCGATGCTATCGATAAAAGACATTATATGTCTTTAACCGATACTTCAATTCCACAAGAGGATTACCAAATTTTGGTGGAAGCAGATGAGGAAAAAAAGACCATAACCATTAAGGATAATGGTGTTGGTATGACCTTAGAGGAGCTTGAAAATAATTTAGGTACTATCGCAAAATCAGGCTCTAAGGAATTCATGGAAGCAGTTGAAAAGGAAAATACACCAGAAGTCGATATCATTGGTCAATTTGGTGTAGGTTTCTATAGTGCATTTATGGTTGCAAACAAGGTAACTGTATTAACAAAATCGATTAAGGATAATACATCTCATCTATTTACATCAGAGGGTGTTGAATCCTATACCATCGAAGATGGAAATAAGGAGGATTATGGTACTGTAATTACTCTATATTTAAAGGATGATACGGAAGATGATAAATATAGTGATTATTTAGAGGAATATAAGGTTAAGGAATTAATTAAGAAATATTCCGATTATGTAAGATACCCTATTAAGACTTGGGTAACTAAGCTTGACCCTGCAACAGATGAGGAAAAGAAGGATCCTAATTTTAAGCCAAAAACACATAAGGAGCTTGAAACAGTGAATTCTATGCTTCCTATTTGGAAGAAAAATAAGAGTGAGGTTACCGATGAGGAATTAAATAATTTCTATAAATCTAAATTTATGGATTGGCAGGATCCTATCACATCCATTCATGTAAATGTTGAAGGTATGCTAACCTATAATGCTCTATTATTCATTCCAAAGAAGCCATTCTATGAAATGTATAATGATAAGGATGATAAGGGACTACAGTTATATACAAAGGGTGTATTTATCCTAGAAAAGTGTAAGGAATTAATCCCAGATTACCTAAGATTTGTAAAGGGCTTAGTAGATAGTGCAGATTTACCACTAAATATTTCTCGTGAAACCTTACAGGAGGATAGAGCCATCAAGAAGATTGCAGCGAATGTAGAGAAGAAGATTTTAGCTGAATTATCTCGTATGGTTAAAAACGATAGAGAAAAATATGAGGAATTCTATAAGGATTGGGGTAGACATTTAAAATTTGGTCTATATGAAAATTATGGTGAGCGTAAGGATTCCTTAAAGGATTTAATTTTGCTTAGAAGCTTTAATGAGGATAAGCTTGTTACATTTAATGAATATGTAGAAAAGATGCCTGAATCACAAAAGGAAATTTATTATGCAATTGGAAATGATAAGGCATCCGTAGAAAAGCTACCACAAATGGATTTAGTTAAATCTAAGGGCTATGATGTATTCATTCTATCTGAGGATATCGATGAATTCATGATTAATGTATTAAAGAGCTATAATGAAAAGCCATTTAAGTCTATCAATAAGGATGAGCTTGATTTAATCGATGAAGAGGAAAAGAAAAAGATTGATGAGTTAAAAGAAGAAAAGAAGGAGTTCTTAAGTGAGGTTAAGGAATCCATACCTTCTGTTAAGGAAGTAATCCTTTCTAAGAAGCTTGTTGATGCACCATGCTGCGTATCCTCAACCGGTGAATTATCCTTTGAGATGGAGCGTGTCTTAAAGCAGCAAAATCAAGAGGTTAAGGCGGAAAGAGTATTTGAGCTTAATCCAAATCATCCAATGTTTGCTAAACTTGAGGCTTTATATAAGGTAAATAAGGATGAGGCATCTCGTATGACTAAGCTATTATATACAGAAGCATTACTACAAGAAGGTATTCTACCAGATGATCCAAAGGACTTTGCTGAGGATTTAAATCAACTTCTAATGAAGTAGACAAAAGTAAATATGTGTCTATAAAATTTTGGAAGGAATGAGCAATCATTTCTTCCATTTTTCTTATATCCATTGTAAAATAAATCTAGGTGATTGCGATGAATAAGATAGAATTTCAATTAAACAATGGTAAATATAGGATACATGGAATGAAATATATTCCAAATAATCCTAAAAATATACCAATTATTATGTCTCATGGCTTTTTATCGAATTCAAAAAGATTAAAAAGATATGCCATATTTTTAGCAGAAATGGGCTATACGGTTTATACTTATGATTTTTGTGGTGGACATTTATTTGGTAAAAGTGAAGGTCCAAGAGAATATTTAACCATAGAAAATGAATTAAACGATCTTCAAACGGTAATAAATAGCGTAGAAGAAAGTAAGCAAGAGCTTATGCTCTTTGGTGAATCCTTAGGTGGATTTATATCTTTCATTTATGCAGCAAGAAATCCTGCGGTAGTTGCAAAAGTATTATCCATCTACCCAGCTCTATCCATCCCAGATGACGCAAGACGCGGTAAAATGCTTTTAATTTCCTTTGACCCAAATCATATAAGAGAAACATGGAAATGTAAATTTGGCTTTAAATTTAACCCATCCTTCGCAGAGGGATGTATAAGGTTAGATACCGATAAAATCATAAAAGAGGTTTTATGTCCTGTATGTATTGTCCATGGAGGAAAGGATAAGATTGTATCGGCTACACATTTAAGAAAAACCTTAGAGAATTTATCTTCTGATTCCTTTGTTTATTTTATAAAAAAGGCAGGTCATGGCTTTAAAAGAAAGGAGCAAGATATCGCACTTGCTCATTTTAAGGATTTTTTAACAAATAAAAGATAGTAAAAAGGCTGTTAAGAAACTAAAAATCTTAACAGCCTTTTTTCTTCTTCTTATTGCTGATCCATAAATGGACCTTGATAATTTGTATTTACTATATGAGAATCAGCTATTGGTGTTGAGCTTTCAACCATAGGAATGGAATCTAATCCTTCATTTTCGTCTTTCATTTCATTTCTATAGGTTGCCTTTAATATAACAGGTGTTACAAAGGATGTAAGAAGAATTAGGATTAAAATGAATGGCTGAATGGATGCTGAAATAATTCCAGCATCGATACCCTTTTGTGCACAAATTAAGCACACCTCAGCTCTACACATCATACCAACACCACATCTTAAGGAATCTTTCCATGAGTATTTACACATTTTAGCTCCAGCTCCACAGCCAATGAGCTTACCTGTAATACCTGCAAGTAAGAATAATATACCAAAGACGGGAAATTGCCATGTGGCAAATGGATTTGAGGTTTGGTCCGTAAAGCTTTGCATAGAAGTTATTCCAACCTTAGCAAAGAACACTGGTGTAAATAATAGATAGGATGTAATATCTGTTCTTCTTTCAATATATTGTGTTTCCTTGAAGTCCGATAATACTAATCCTGCAAAGAATGCACCGGTAATATCTGCGATTCCGAACCATTTTTCAGCTGCGAATGCAAAGAAGAATGCAAGTGCAATGGCAAAGATTGGAATACGTCTATGATGATCATATTTTTTTGCAAGTTTTTTAAATATGAAACGAACCAAAAATCCAAGACCAATAGCAAAAATAAAGAATAAAATGGTTTTAACGATTACCATAACAATTTCTAGGGTGACATTTGTATCGGCTTGTGCCCCAGTCATTGCCTTATCTAAGGATAAGATAATAGATAATATAATGACACCGATGATATCATCTAATATGGCTGCAGACATAATGGCTGTACCAATCTTAGAATTTAGTTTTCCAAGCTCCTTTAATGTTGCAACAGTAACGGATACTGAGGTTGCTGTTAATACAACACCATAAAATAGATTTTGAAATAATGTTTTTGTGTTCGATAAATCTGTTCCTAAAAGTAATGCAGCTAAGAAACCTAATCCCATTGGAACGATGACTCCAAGCATAGTAATGACTAAGGAGGCAACTCCGGTTTGCTTAATTTGCTTTAGATCGGTTTCCATACCGGCACTAAACATAATTAGGATTACACCTATTTCGGCTACAATTTGTATTCCAATCATCGAATTGTTTGTCATAACATATTCATGATTTGGAATGAATACAATTGATCCTAATAAAACGCCAGTTAGAAGCATTCCGATAACCTGAGGTAATCCAATCTTTCTAGAACCTATAGATAATAGCTTAGATAGAAAGATAATTACACCAAGTGGAAGTAGAACTTCAAATAAAGTAGATGCTTGAAAATCCATTTTCTTCAACTCTTTTCTATTTGCTTATTTTGATACAAATCTAATTGTATCACTAAAAATCAAAATAATTATTTTAAAACGCTTTCGAATTAAGAAATAAGAGATATCTTTATTTTTTGCTTCCTTTTTTGTAAAATATTCTTGAGGGATGGTGATGATTATGAATATGATAGAAAAGAAAATTGATGGTGAAGTAATCTATGATGGCAAAATCATTAGAGTAGAAAGAGATAGAGTACTATGCCCTAATGGTAGGAATTCTTATAGAGAGGTTGTAAGGCATAATGGAGGCGCTGCAATACTTTGTATTACAAAGGATGATAGAGTCTTGCTTGAAAGGCAGTTCCGTTACCCATATAATGAGGTAATCTATGAAATACCTGCGGGTAAGCTTGAAAAGGGGGAAGACCCATATCAAGCAGCATTAAGAGAATTTGAAGAAGAAACAGGGAATAAGGCAGAATCCTTAGAGCATTTAATAGATATTTATCCTACCTGTGGATATTCTTCAGAGGTTATTTACCTTTATTTAGCTAAGGATTATGTAAAATCAAATACTAATTTTGATGTAGATGAGGTTATTGAAACAGAATATATTCCCCTAAGCGATGTCTTAGATATGATCAATTCAGGTAAGATTAAGGATGCAAAAACCATTTGTGCATTAAGCACATATTTAATCAGGTATAAGAAATAATTTACAAAAACAGGATAGATTTTTAAAAAAATCGTATTATTAATATTTTTTCGTTAAAATAATAACGCATAAATTAAAATTTATGGTACAATGATATAGATAAGATTTTGTTTTGATTATGGAGGAGAATATGGACGTGAATACTGTATTGATATTAGCCTATGTAGATGACTATTTTAAAGCAAATAAAATTGCAGCAGAACTATCCAAGAAGAATTTTACAGTCCGAATGGAATTCCCAGACTCTTTTGATTTTGATTCCAAAATTAGAGCAAGCCTTTTGCGTGCGGATGCTGTAATTTATATTATTAGTAGTCAGGTACTTGCATCCGATAAGTATTATGAGCTACATGGTATTGTTCAAGAAAATCAAAGAATGCCAAAGCCTGAGGTTTATGTTGCATTAAATAATAGCATTGATGATTTATTTTTAGATATATATAAGCACGATGAATATTCCGATGATATTTTACTTCGTGCAGATGATTATAGAATGGAACTTGAACAAAAGAATGTTATTTGCCAATCTTCACATTTCATTGATGATATTGAAAAACTTTTAAAATCTTTAAAGGAAGAAACTATAGACGAGATGGCAATTGAGCCAGAAAAAGAGGAAGAGAATCCTCTTGAAGAGGTTTTTGAAGAACCAGTTGAGGAAGCGGTAGAAGAGACATCTGATGAAGAGGTTTTTGAAGAACCAGTTGAGGAAGCAGTAGAAGAGACACCTGCTTTAGTAGAGGCTACATCGGAAGTAAAAGAGGCAGAGCCAAAGGTAATCGATATGGATGCCTTTAATGAGGCAATTAAGGAATATGGGAAAGACAACTATTTAGATTCCTTTAAGCTATTCTTAAAGACTAAGGATTTACCTTTAGCTGAATACTATTTAGGTTATCATTATTTGAATGGTCTTGGCGTAGATAAGGATGAGGAATTAGGTGTTGAATATTATCTAAAGAGTGTGAATGATGGCTGTGATAAGGCTTATAGTGCCTTAGGTGATGCATATTATTATGGCTTTGGTGTAGCTAAGGATGACTTAATTGCAGCAAAATATTATAAGAGTGCAGCCGCAAGAGGAGATAATGATGCATTATTCCATCTTGCCAATTGCTATTATTATGGAAAAGGTGAGGTTCAAAATCATAGAAAGGCTCTAGAAATTTACCAAACACTTGCGGATGAGGATAACATCGAAGCATGCTATCATGCAGGATGTATGTATTTCTTAGGTAAAGGATGTAAGCAATCCTATAAGAATGCATATTATCTATTACAAAAGGCTGCAGCAGCGGGTCATCCAAAGGCAATGAACGATTTAGGTACACTATATCGTTATGGCTTATATATTGAGCCAAATATTAAAATTGCTATTGATTGGTTTAATAAGGCTGCAAAGGCAGGCCGTGGTGCTGCATATAAAAATATAGGTGATTTATATTATTTTGGTGTTGGCTATAAGCAGGATAAGATAAGAGCTGTTCAAAATTATAAAAAGGGTGCAAGCTTAGGCTGTGCAGATGCAATTTATATTATTGGACTTATGGAAGAGCAGGGGGATGATATTGAATTATCCTACGATAAATCCTTCCAGCACTTTAGACAGGCTGCAGAGCTTGGTCATGCTGCTGCACAATTTGAGGTTGGTAATTGCTATTACTTTGGACAAGGTACAAAGAAGAGCGATATGGATGCCTTCTATTGGTATAAGGAATCTGCAAAGGGTGGATGCCCTGAGGGTCAATATGCCCTAGCAGTTGCATACCACAATGGTAAGGGTGTTGCCCAAAATTCAAAGAATGCATTCCATTGGTATAAGGTTGCTGCAGAAAAAGGAAATATTGAGGCATTAAATGCTTTAGGTGATTGCTACATGAATGCGGATGGTACAGAGGCCAATGAAAAGCTTGGCTTTGATGCATATATGAAGGCGGCCCAGGGCAAGCATGTTGCTGCAATGTGTAATGTAGGTAAATGCTATTATTTCGGTAATGGTGTAACTAAGGATTATTCTTTGGCTGTAAAATGGTATATGCAGGCTGCTCAGAAGAATGATCCTGAAGCACAGGTACTATTAGGTAATTGCTATTACTATGGTACAGGCTTTAATCAAAACTACCTAGAAGCATTAAAGTGGTATCGTAAAGCATCAAAACAAGAAAATGGACAAGCCTACTATATGATTGGTAGATGCTATGAGAATGGTCAGGGCGTTAAAAAATCCATTCAGCTAGCAAAGGAAAACTATCAAGAGGGTGCGGATTATGGAGATTTTATGGCAGAATATGCTCTTGGTGAATATTATCTAGAGGGTGCTGAGATGGATGAAGAGAAGTCCTTTGAATATTTTGAGGATGCTCATATCCATGGATTTAAAATGGCAACATTAAAGGTTGCCGAATGCTACTACCTAGGTAGGGGTGTTGTACAGGATAAGGATTATTCCTTTGAGCTTGCAAAGAAGCTTTATGATGACGGATATGAGGAAGCTCAAGAATTCTTACAAAAATATTTCTAAAAAAATATGAGGGATTGGTGAAATCCCTCATTCTTTTATAATAGGACCCTTTTGTTCCTTTTTTAATAAATCTAAATGATATATGGAATCTAAGATTTTTGATATTTTCAATTCTATATCTAATGCATTATTTATACCCTCTTTAATATTTGTATAAATAGGGACATCCTTCTTTATATGATTTAAATATTCCTTACCCTTATTTGAATATCCTAATACTCTTAAATAATTTGGTGGTGAGATTTTGTTCATCTCATCTTTTTTTATATTGAATAGAATATACATTAGCATTCTTTTCATTCTGGTTTTTGTATATTTTTTATTGGATAAATATTCTATAAAGGAATCTAAGGAGTCATAATCCTTTATATTCTTAAGCTTATATTCTATACCCTCATCAACAAAGAAGATATTCTTTAAATCTTCTACATTTGTGGATAATATTTTATATTTTAAATAAGGAAATAGCATATTTTCATCTAAGATGTATTCCCTATCTTGGTAGATGAAGCTTGGAACATATTTTTCCATTTCATCTAAATTGGCACGAATTGCAGTTGCAGATTGTATAGAGCCACCCGTTATATCCTTATCCTTATATTTTGAATTCAATCGTTTTATCGTTTTTAAAAGTATATTATAATGGTGATCTTGAATGGCTTTATAGTAGAAGTAGCCTAAGGTGTCATTAGAATCTAGATCCATTAATTGGTTAGAGCTTTCCTTCATGGAAGTATCCTTATTCCTATTTTCTATATTATTCTTATATATAGATTCATATAAGGATATTTCATTATTTTCACTTCCGATGATGATTTCATTTACCTTTGCTAGGTTTAAAATAGCTAAAGCATTACTAGCAAAAATATCCGCTCTTTGCATAGAATAGGCTAAAGGCAATTCAATTACAATATCGATTCCTGCTTGTAATGCTTCCTTAGCCTTAATGAATTTATTATAAATAGATAAATCTCCACGCATAGTTAATGCTCCAGATAATACTAATATTTTAATATCTGGCTTTTCTTTATTTATTTCTTCTAAATGATACATATGACCATTATGCATGGGATTATATTCAGC
The DNA here is from genome assembly GCF_034179385.1 of Anaeroplasma sp. Lineage (NCBI taxonomy): Bacteria > Bacillati > Mycoplasmatota > Mollicutes > Anaeroplasmatales > Anaeroplasmataceae > Anaeroplasma > Anaeroplasma sp. The sequence continues at coordinate 14,603 of NZ_JAXFPY010000119.1, read as the reverse complement.
AATAATACCTACGATTTTCATTTCCATCACCTAAGGTAATTATATTACAAGATTTTCTTTTTTTAAACTTAAAAAAATATGGTATACTTATGGTGTTTGTGAGGTATATATATGAATTGGAATTTAAAAATTATTTATGAAAATGAGAATCTATTAGAAGAGGATATAAAGAAGTTCGATTTACTTGTTAAGAATTTATCTTTATTAAAGGGTACATTAGGCACAAAGGATGGCTTTATGAAATATACAAGACTATATAGTGAGGCTATGTGCTTATTATCTAAGATTTTTGTATACGCATCTATGAAGAATGATTTAAATCAAAAGGATATGGAATCTGGAAGATTAAGATCTAGGATATATGGTAAATATAGTGAATTCTTAGAAAATGTATCCTATATTGAGCCTGAATTATTAAGTGTTGGAGAGGATGATGTACTAAAGTTTTGCCAAGATTGTCCATCCTATAAGCATTTAATGGAGGATTTATTTAGAAGAAATAAACATATATTAAAGGAAAATGAAGAAGTATTAATGGCATACTATAGTGATGCAACAAATGGCTATAGAGAATTATATAGTAAGCTTACTATTGTAGATAATACAAATGTATCTGTTACTTTAGCAGATGGAAAAAAGGTAGAAGTGAATAAATCCAATATGACCTACTATTTGTCTATTTTAGAGGATCCATCGGATAGAACTAAGGTATTTAATGCAATCTATAAATTCTATAATGACCATAAAGCAACTCTTGCTGGAATTTATGAAGGTATCGTTAAAAGTGAATATGCAAATATGAAGGCAAGAGGCTATAAGAGTATGGTTGAGGCTAAGCTCGATTCTGAAAATATTCCCGTATCGGTTTATGAATCCTTAATGAAGACTACAAGAGAAAATACTTCACCATTAAAAAGATATTATTCTATCCGAAAGAAATATTTTAAGCTAGATAAGATTAGAACCTATGATCGATTCTTACAATTTAGAAAGAGCAATATGGAATATAGCTATCCTAAGGTTAAGGAAATGGTATTAGATGCAATGAATTTCATGGGTAGTGAATATAAGAGTGTAGCAGAGTTATGTCTTTCTTCTGGAAGAGTAGATGTAGATATTAAGGATGGAAAAAGAAATGGAGCATATTCCACTTCTACATATCCTGAGGGTGCATTCATTTTATTAAATCATAATGGGGATTTATCTTCTGCATTTACTGTTGCACATGAATGTGGACATTCCATTCACTCTACCTATACGAATAGAAGCCAGGATTATATTAATTCAGAATATTCTATTTTCGTAGCTGAGGTAGCATCTACTTTTAATGAGCATATGTTCTTAGATTATTTAATGAATAAGGTAGAGGATAAGAACGAAAAAATTGTATTGCTACAGCAGGCTATCGATAATATTTGTGCAACCTATTATAGACAAACTCTATTCGCAACCTTTGAATATGAAGCACACAAGCTTATAGAGGAGGGACACTCTATTGACGATAGAGCCTTATCGGATATTATGAAATCCTTATATAAGGATTATTATGATATTAACTTAGATGAAGAAGAATATAAATCCTTAGTATGGGCTTATATTCCTCATTTCTTTAATTCACCATTTTATGTATATCAATATGCAACCTCCTTTAGTGCTTCTATGAAGCTATATGATGATATTAAAAATAAAAAGGAAGGTGCATATGATCGCTATATAAATCTTTTAAAATCAGGTGCATCGAATTACCCTGTTTTGCTATTGAAGGAGGCAGGATGTGATTTAACAAAGGAGGATGCATTTATGGCTGTTGTTAAAAGATTAGATAGCTTACTGGATGTCTTAGAGGATTTGTTAAAATAACAAACGCTTCCATAAGATTTCTTTATCATTTTAACCTTGAATGTATGTATAGTTTATGATATGATAATGTCAATAAGCTTTAAGATAGTCCAGAGAGGCTAACAAGATATAGGTTAATATTAAGGGATTACTTTATGTTGATTAATAGTTGTCTAGTCTTTTTGGGTTAGACAACTATTTTTTTGAGGTGAAATCATGAGAGGTTTACTTACATTAAAAGATTTATCAACAGATAAAATTAAAGAGCTTATCCGCTATGCAGAAAAGCTAAAGAAGGGTTTCCGTATTCAATATCCTGATAAGAAGATAGTGACTATGTTTTTTGAAAACTCAACAAGAACACATTATTCCTTCCAGGTAGCATTAATGAATTTAGGAATTTCCGTTATTGATTTCGATACGAAGGAATCTTCGATTAATAAGGGTGAAAGCCTTTATGATACAGTAAGAACATTTGAAGCACTTGGTGTAGATGGAGTTATTATTCGTCACTCTAAGGATGATTATTATAAAGACCTTGAGACAATTCGTATTCCTATATTTAATGGTGGAGATGGTAAGGCGAACCATCCAACACAGTCTTTATTAGACTTAATGACCATTCATGAGGAATTTGGAAAGTTTGAAGGTCTTAAATGCTGTATAATGGGTGATATTTCTCATTCGAGAGTTGCACACTCGAATATCGAGATCATGCAAAGGCTTGGTATGGAGGTATACATTTCAGGTCCAGAGGAATTTAATGATCATAGTGCGAAATGGATTCCTGTCGATCAAGCATGTAAGACCATGGATGTTATCATGCTTCTTAGAATTCAGTTTGAGCGTCACCAAGAAAAAATGGGTATGAGCAAGGAAGAATACCACCAAAGATATGGTATGACAGAAGAAAGAATGAAAATGATGAAGGATCATGCAATCATTATGCATCCAGCTCCAATCAATAGAGGAGTTGAGATTGCAGATAGTGTTGCAGAATGCGAAAAATCTAGAATCTATAAGCAAATGACCAATGGAGTTTATATCCGTATGGCAGTCATTTCCGATGCATTGGATGGTAATTTATGATATTAATTAAGAACGGTTTAATCATTGAAGATAACAAATTAATAAAAAAGGATATTCTCATCCATAAGGAAGAGATTCTAGATATATCCGATGAAATAGATATGGATTGTGAGGTCATCGATTGTACAGGCCTTCTCGTTATGCCTGGTGCGATTGATGTGCATGTTCATTTTAGAGAGCCTGGCTTTACAGATAAGGAAACCATCAAAACGGGTTGTTTATCTGCAGCTAAGGGTGGAGTTACAACGGTAATGCCAATGCCCAATTTAAACCCTTGTCCAGATTGCTACCAAAATTTGAAGCTTGAGCTTGATTTAATCTCCCGTGATGCCTGTGTACACTGTTATCCCTATGGTGCTGTATCTAGAGGAGAAAACCAGCTTGAGGCCTCTAAGGTTGAAGAAATACATGATTTGGTTTATGCCATTTCGGATGATGGTAAGGGAGTAAATAATGCATCCTTATTAGAGGATGTTATGCGCATGGCTAAGAAATATGATTTAGTGATTGCATCTCACGCTGAAGATAGTGTAGATGGCTATTTACCAAAAGGTGAATATGTAGCGGTAAGGAGAGAAATTGAGCTTGCAAAGAAAATAGGCTGTAGATATCATTTCTGTCATATGTCTACAAAAGAATCCTTTGAGGCAATAAGAAAGGCAAGAAGTGAAGGGTATACAAATATTACCTGTGAGGTTACACCACATCATTTAGTTTTAAATGAGGAAATGATTCAGGATGGTAATTATAAGATGAATCCTCCACTAAGAAGTGAAGAGAATCGTCTAGCTACCATCGAAGCACTCATCGATGGTACAGCACAAATGATTGCCTGTGACCATGCACCTCATACAGAAGAGGAAAAGAAAAGAGAATATAATAAATGTCCAAATGGTATTATAGGCCTTGAAACTATGATACCGATCATATATACAGAATTTGTAAAAAATGGTAAAATATCCCTAAATCGATTCTTAGACCTTATGGTCTATAATCCAATTTCGGTATTCCATTTACCAAAAAGGGATTTAAAGAAGGGATATGTTGCAGATCTTGCTATCTTAGATATTGAAAATCCTCATACCTATACAAAGGATGAAATATTATCTAAGGGCAAAAATAGTCCATTTATCGGAAAAACATATTATGGTTTTCCTAAATATACATTTGTAAATGGTAAATTAGTTTATAAGCGCTAAGGAGAAATTATTATGAACAATAGAAAGCTAGTTTTAGAAAACGGAATGGTTTTTGAGGGCGAGGGCTTTGGTTCTTTTAAGGAGAAGCTTGCAGAAATCGTATTTAATACATCTGTCATTGGCTACCAAGAAATATTATCTGACCCATCCTACTGTGGACAGATTGTATGTATGACCTACCCTCTCATTGGTAATTATGGTTTAGCAGACGATGATTACGAATCTAAAAATATATATATGTCCGGATTTGTCGTACATGAATATAACGACCTACCTTCAAATTTCCGTTTCACAAGAACCCTAGGAGAAGTAATGGAAGAGGCAGGAGCTTGTGGTATTAGTGGTGTAGATACAAGAGAAATCGTTAGATTGATTCGTGATAATGGCTCTATGAAGGCTTTAATTTGTGATATTGATAAGCCATACGAGGAATGTATGGAAATGATTAAAAATTATGAATATCCAAAGAATCAGGTACAAACCGTTTCAACAAAGAAGGTTTGGTATTCTAGAACTCCAAACCCAAAGAATACTGTTGTTTGTGTCGATTGTGGAGTAAAGCTAAATATTATTCGTAAGCTTAATCAGGCTGGATGTAATGTTGTTGTCGTTCCATATAATACAACGAAGGAAGAAATATTAAGATATAAGCCAGATGGATTATTCCTATCGAATGGTCCTGGAGATCCAGAAAATGTAACTCCAGTTATTCATCTTATAAAAGAGATGAAGGGTGTAGTACCTATTTTAGGTATTTGCCTTGGACATCAAATGATTGGTCTTGCCTATGGCGCAAAGACCTATAAAATGAAATTCGGTCATAGAGGTGGAAACCACCCGGTTAAGAATTTAGATACCGATAAGGTTGAGATAACCTCTCAAAACCATTCCTTTGCTATCGATATAAAATCCTTAGAAGGAACAGGCTTAAGATTAACTCACATTAATTTATTAGATAATGAAGCAGAGGGTATGATGGATGATAAGAATGGCGTAATCGCTGTACAGTATCACCCAGAATCTGCTGCAGGTCCTGAGGATAGTGAATATATCTTCAATCGCTTCATGGATCTTATGAAAAAGGGAGGGGATTTCAATGCCAAGAAGAACAGATATTAAAAAGGTAATGGTTATTGGTTCAGGCCCAATCGTCATTGGTCAGGGTGCTGAATTCGATTATGCAGGAACACAGGCCTGTCTTGCATTAAAGGAAGAGGGCTATGAGGTAGTACTTGTAAATTCAAATCCTGCAACCATTATGACAGATACAAAAATCGCAGATAAGGTTTATATGGAACCTCTTGATTTGGAAAATGTAGCAAAAATTATCCGTTATGAGCGTCCGGATGGATTGATTTGCTCTATCGGTGGACAAACCGGCTTAAACTTAGGTATGCAGCTTGCAAGAAAGGGTATTTTAGATGAATGTCAGGTAGAATTACTTGGTACCTCTGCAAGTGCTATTGAAAAGGCTGAGGATAGAGAATTATTTAAAGAGCTATGTGAAGAAATTGGAGAACCAATTTTGGAATCCATTACAGCAACAAATCTAGATGAGGTAGTTTCTGCAGCAAATAAGATTGGCTACCCAATCATTTTAAGGCCAGCCTTCACCCTAGGTGGTACTGGTGGTGGATTTGCGGATAATGAAGAGGAATTAATTCCTCTTGCAAAGAATGCACTAAAATTATCTCCTGTATCTCAGGTTTTAGTTGAAAAGTCCATTAAGGGCTTTAAGGAAATTGAGTATGAGGTATTAAGAGATAAGAACGATACCGCAATTGTTGTATGTAATATGGAAAATGTAGACCCTGTTGGTATTCATACAGGAGATTCTATCGTTGTTGCTCCATCACAAACCTTAACAAATAAGGAATATCAAATGCTTAGAAACTCTTCCTTAAAGATTATTCGTGCACTTGGTATTGAGGGTGGATGTAATGTACAGTTCTCTTTAGATCCATATTCCTTCCAATATTATGTAATTGAGGTAAACCCTAGAGTTTCCCGTTCCTCTGCACTTGCATCTAAGGCGTCTGGTTATCCTATTGCTAGAGTTTCTGCAAAGATTGCCTGCGGCTTAAGATTAGATGAAATTCGCATTGCCAATACCTTGGCATCCTTTGAGCCTACACTAGATTATGTAGTTACAAAGATTCCAAGATTCCCATTCGATAAATTTGCATCTGCCAACAGAAGCCTATCTACTCAGATGAAGGCTACAGGCGAGGTAATGAGTATCGGTAGAAATATCGAAGAATCCTTACTAAAGGCAATTCGTTCTTTGGAAAACAAGGTAGACCATATTGAGCTTCAATCCTTAAAGCAATTATCCTTAGATTCTATTTTAGATTTAATTAAATTACATACAGATGAAAGAATATACGCTATTGGAGAAGCATTCCGTAAGGGTGCAACCATTGATGATATTTATTTCATTACACAGATTGATAGATATTTCCTAGAAAAATATTATCATATCGTAGAATTAGAGGATTCTATTAAGGCTAAGCCATTTGATTTAGATACTATGAAAATGGCAAAGAAATACGGCTTTAGTGATTCTTATTTAGCAAGAGCTTGGAATTCTACATACCAAGAGGTATATAAATATAGAAAAGAGAATAACATTTATCCCGTTTATAAGATGATTGATACATGTGCATCTGAATTTAAAAGCTATATTCCATATTTCTATTCTACATATGAGCATGAAAATGAATCAATCAGAAGCAATAAGAAGAAAATTGTTGTATTAGGCTCTGGTCCAATTCGTATTGGTCAGGGTGTAGAATTTGACTACACTACCGTTCATGCGATTTGGGGTATTCAAGAGGCTGGATATGAAGCTATTATTATCAATAATAACCCAGAAACAGTATCTACAGATTATACGGTTTCCGATAAATTATATTTTGAACCATTAACATTTGAGGATGTTATGAATATTATTGATTTTGAAAAGCCTGAGGGAGTTATTGTTGCCCTAGGTGGTCAAACAGCTATCAATTTAGCAGATAAGCTTGATCAGGCAGGCGTTAAAATCTTTGGTTCAAGTGCTAAGGCAATTGATACGGCTGAGGATAGAGATTTATTTGAAATTGCAATGCAGGAAATCGATATTCCAATGCCAAAGGGCTATGGAGTATTCTCTGTTGATGAGGCTATAAAGGCTGCAAATGAAATTGGTTATCCCGTTTTAGTTCGTCCATCCTTCGTATTAGGTGGAAGAATGATGCATATTGTATATGATGAAAGTGTATTAAGAAGTAAGGTAGCTGAGGCTGTTGCGTTCGATAATGAGCATCCTATCTTAGTTGATAAGTATGTTTCTGGTCAGGAATGCGAAGTAGATGCAGTATGCGATGGAGAGGATGTATTCATCCCAGGTATTATGGAGCATATTGAGCGTACAGGTGTACACTCTGGTGATTCCATGAGTGTTTATCCTCCATATTCCTTAAATGAAGAGGTAAAGAAAACGATTATTGATTATACCTGCCGTATTGGTAGAAAGCTAAATATGGTTGGTTTATATAACATTCAGTTTATTGTAGATAAGAATAATCATGTCTCTATTATTGAGGTTAACCCAAGATCAAGTAGAACGGTACCATTCCTAGCAAAGTCTACCGGTGTACCTATTGCAAATATTGCAACAAAGGTAATGCTTGGCGCTAAGCTTAAGGACTTAGGCTATGTTGGACTTGCAGAAAAGAGAAAGAGATGGTATGTAAAAACTCCAACATTCTCCTTCACAAAGCTTGCAGGGCTCGATGTTGTATTATCTCCTGAGATGAAATCTACAGGTGAGGCTATCGGTTATGATTATTCCTTAAATCGTGCACTTTATAAATCCCTTAAGGCATCTGGTACAAGAGTTGCAAACTATGGTACAATTTTAGCTACTGTATCGGATCAGGATAAGGAAGCAGCATTACCACTAATTAAGAGATTCTACAATTTAGGATTTAATATTGAAGCAACCTCAGGTACTGCAAGATTCTTAAAGCAGCATGATATTAAAACAAGAGTAAGAAAGAAGCTATCTCAGGGTTCTGAAGAAATCTTAGATTCTATTAAGAAGGGCTATGTAACCTATGTCATCAATACAGCAACAGAGGGTGTAAATACAAATGAGGATGGTAAGATCATTCGTAGAGCTGCCATCGATAATAATGTAGCTGTATTCACATGCTTAGATACAGTAAGAGTATTACTTGATGTATTAGAAGAAATAACTATGGGAGTTTCTGTAATCGATAAGGAGGATTAATCCTATGAAAAATGTAATTCTTAAAATTGCTGGAAATGTCAAGGTAGGTAAGGATTTATACCTAATGCGACTTGAAGGCGATACGAAGGAAATAAAAAATCCTGGAGAATTTATTAATATATTACTTCCAGGACATTACCTAAGAAGACCTATTTCCGTTTGTGATTTTGATACAGATCATGTAGATATCCTATTTAAGGTTTTAGGTCATGGTACAAAGGAAATGGCAGAGTATAGTGTTGGTAAAACTCTAGATTGCTTAATTGGACTAGGTAATGGCTTTACACTATATGAAGATAAAAAGCCATTACTTATTGGTGGTGGAATTGGAATTGCCCCACTCATTGGACTTGCAAAAAAATTCAATGAAATGGGAATTAAGCCACAGCTTGTATATGGTGCAAGAAGTAAAGAGGATTTCGTTATGCTTGATGTCTTAAATGAATTATGTGATGTTACTTTAGCAACAGATGATGGTTCCTTAGGATATCATGGCAATGTTTGTGATTGCATCAAGGAAAATAAAATTGAATTTGATTATTATTATTCCTGTGGACCATATAAAATGCTTGAGGCTGTAGCGAAAAGCTTTCCATCAGGCGTAGTATCTATGGAAGCAAGAATGGGCTGTGGATTTGGTGCTTGTATGGGTTGTTCTATAAAGACAACAAATGGACCAAAAAGAGTATGTAAGGAAGGCCCTGTTTTCGTTGGTAAGGAGGTTGAATTTTAATGAACCTTAAGATCAATTTTTTAGGTAAGGAATTCAAAAATCCTATTGTTCCAGCATCGGGCTGCTTCGGATTTGGTTATGAATTTGCTGATTTATATGACATTAATATATTAGGATCTATATCCTGTAAGGGTACTACATTAAATCCAAGATATGGTAATCCATTACCAAGAATTGCAGAATGTCCCTCTGGTTTAATTAATTCCATTGGGCTTCAAAACCCTGGTGTAGATAAGGTAATTCATGAAGAATTCGTAAAATTATCTAAGGTATATAACGATAAGGTTATTGCGAATGTAGGTGGGCACTCTATCTTGGAATATACAGAAACCGTAAAGAAATTAAATAATTGTGATCAAGTTTTCGCAATTGAATTAAATATTTCCTGCCCTAATGTTTCTGGTGGAGGTATGGCCTTTGGTGTTGACCCTGATACTGCATATAATTTAGTAATGGAGGTAAGAAAGGTATGTAAAAAGCCTTTGATTGTAAAATTATCTCCAAATGTTACAAGCATCATCGATATGGCAAAGGCAGTTGAGGCTGCAGGTGCGGATGCAATCAGTTTAATTAATACTATGGTAGGTATGCGAATTAACCTTAAGACAGGACAACCTATCATTTCTGTAAAGAAGGGTGGATATTCAGGACCTGGTATTTTCCCTGTTGCCGTAAGAATGGTATATGAGGTATCTCATGCAGTAACAATTCCAGTTATTGGAATGGGTGGCGTTACAAATGCATACGATGTACTTGAAATGATGTATGCTGGTGCAAGCTTAGTCATGGTTGGCGCACAAAATTTAGTCGACCCTTATGCATGCAAAAAAATTATTGAAGAGCTTCCTTTAGTAATGGAAGAATATGGAATTGAAAGTTTAGAAGAGATTATTGGAAAGGCAAAATAATATGAGAGACGTAATTATAGCTTGTGATTTTAAAAATCAAGAAGATTTATTTAAATTTTTAGAGCCATTCAAGGGTGAAAATCCTTATTTAAAAATTGGAATGGAATTATTTTATAAGGAAGGACCTGAGCTTGTAAAGAAGCTACATAGAATGGGCTTTAAGATTTTCTTGGATTTAAAGCTTCATGATATTCCAAATACAGTAGAAAAGGCCATGAGAAACCTTGGTGAGCTTGGCGTTGAAATCACAAATGTTCATGCAGAAGGTGGAATTAAAATGATGGAGGCTGCAAGAAGAGGTCTTGATGCAACAGAAGCAGGTAAAAAGACACAGTTAATTGCAGTAACTATGCTAACATCCATTAGCCAAGAGGTACTTGAAAATGAATTATTAATTAAAGAAAAATTAGAGGATGTTGTTAAGACTTATGCGAAAAACGCTAAGGCTGCAGGCTTACAGGGTGTAGTATGTAGTGCACTTGAGGCTCCAATCATTAAGGAATTAGGCTTAATTAGTGTCACTCCAGGTATTCGCTTTGCTGATGATTCCGTCAACGATCAAAAGAGAGTTGCAACACCAGCCTATGCAAAGGAGCTTGGTTCAACATATATTGTTGTAGGAAGAAGTATAACTGCTCAAGAGGATCCTCTTAGTGCATATAAAAGATGTGTAAAGGAGTTTTGTTAAAATGGACGAGAAAAAGCTAGCAGAAGAGGTTGCAAAAAATTTATTAAAGATTAAGGCAGTATTTTTAAAGCCAAATGACCCTTTCACTTGGGCATCTGGAATTAAATCTCCAATCTACTGTGATAATCGATTATCCTTATCTTACCCAGAGGTAAGAAGAGTTGTAGAAAATGGTCTTGCTGAGGTAATTCAGCATTATTACCCAGATGTTGAGGTAATTGAGGGTACATCCACTGCAGGTATTGCACATGCTGCAATCGTATCTGAAATTTTAGGCTTACCTATGGGCTATGTAAGAGGTGGAGCTAAGGACCATGGTAGAGGAAACCAAATTGAAGGTATCGTACCTGCGGGGAAAAAGGTTGTTGTCGTTGAAGATTTAATTTCTACTGCAGGATCTTCCCTAGAGGTTGTTGAAGTATTGAAAGAAGCCGGTGCTAATGTATTAGGTATTGTTTCTATCTTTACTTATGGATTGCAAAAGGGTATAGATAGATTAAATGCTGCAAATTGTGAAAATCATTCCTTATCTAATTTTGAAACCCTAGTTGAGGTTGCTGCTAAGGAGAATTATATTTCTGAAGCAGATATTAAAAAGGTATTAAAATTCCAAAAGAATCCATCTGATGCATCTTGGATGGAGGAATAATAATTTAGTATGCAGGACACAAGTCCTGCATTTTGTCTTTTTCATACTATAAATTTTATGGAATATGTAGTATAATTTACATGACCGAAAATTGGGTGATACTATGCTTGAAACAAATCGATTAATGATAAGAAAGATGACAAAGGAGGATACGCCCTTTGTACTTTCTATATTAAACACAGATTATGCAAATAAATATAATGCTACAGAAAATGTGAATGAGGCTACTCTATGGAAAATGATTGAACAAACCATTTCCTATGTCATTATATTAAAAAATATAAAGGAACCTATAGGTATCATTGGTGTTGAAAGAGATTATCTAAGATATAATATGAAATCTGTTTCTATGACCTATTTTATCCATAAGGATTATAGTGGATATGGATATATGACGGAAGCATTAAAGGAAGTTATATATGATATATTTACAAGATTAGATAGAAAAATCATTTCACTTAGAATATCGAAGGAAAATGAAAAAAGTATTAATCTTGCAAAAAGGCTATCCTTCCATTATGATGGAATGATTCGGATGGGTACAAGAAAAGAAGATGGTACCATTTATGATGATTTATTATATTCTCTTACAAAACGCGATTTTGAAGAGAATATAGAAATCTAAGATTGAATGTTTCATTTAAATATTATATAATTTCAAAATTGAAAGCTATGGTGATACTATGTTTGATTTAGAAAACATAAAAGATCCATCCTTTTTAAAAGCCCTAAGTGTGAAAGAGCTTAAGATATTAGCACAAGAGATTAGAGACTTTTTAATTGAAAATATCTCTAAAACTGGAGGACATTTATCCTCAAACTTAGGTGTTGTAGAATTGACAATTGCCCTATACTATGTCTTTGATCCTAAGGAAGTAGATATTTTATTTGATGTAGGACATCAATGCTACACACATAAAATTCTTACCGGTAGAGCAAAGGAATTTAAGAATTTAAGGCAATTTGGTGGATTAAGCGGGTATATAAACCGTGAAGAATCTGAATATGATATATGGGAATCTGGTCATTCCTCAACATCTATTTCTGCGATGAGTGGAATTATGCTTGCATCAGATAAAAGATGCGTTAGTGTAATTGGTGATTCATCCATTATGAATGGTGTTGCAATGGAGGGCTTAAATTTCTTAGGCCAAATTAAGGGTAAAAACCCAATCATCATTTTAAATGATAATAAAATGGGTATTACGAAATCTGTAGGAGCTCTAACGCGTGCTCTAACAAGGCTTAGAGGATCTAAAATTCACGTTGGTCTTAAGAGGATTTCGACTAAAATATTCCCAAATTGGCTCCATGTATTTTGCCATAAAATAAAAAGATCCATCAAAGCATTTATCCAAAAGGATAATATATTTGAGGATTTAGGCTTTGATTATTATGGACCATATGATGGTAATGATTTAGTACCATTAATTAAAGCGTTAAAAAGAATAAAAATTAGAAAAGAACCTATTTTATTACATGTATTAACGAAAAAGGGTAAAGGATATTCCCCTAGTGAGGCAGATACTACAGGTAACTTCCATGGAGTTGAGCCTTTTGATATTAAAACAGGAGAACCAATTTTTATAGATAATACACAGATTAGCTATTCTAAGATTGTTGCCGACTATTTAGTTGAAAAACGAAAAATAAAGGAATTTAAGGTGATTACACCAGCAACAAAGGCTGGTGCAAAGCTTGAATTATTCCAAAAGAATTATCCAAATGATTTTTATGATGTAGGTATCGCAGAGGAGCATGCTGCAGTCATGGGCGCAGGTATGGCTATTGCAAATAAGGATGTTGTCGTACTTATGTATTCTACCTTTGCTCAAAGAGCTTATGATGAAATCCTAAATGATATCGCAAGACAGGATTTAAAGGTTATCTTTGGAATTGACCGTGCCGGTATTGTTGGTGAGGATGGTATTACACATCAGGGAATTTATGATGTATCTATGTTCTTAGCTATGCCAAATATTATTGTGACAATGCCTATGGATGATATGGAGGCTATTGGTTTATTCAATTATGCCTTTAATCAAAAGCATCCATTTGTTATACGTTATCCAAGATGTAAAGAACTAAAAAGAGATTTAAATTATTCCTATTTATGTGATTTATCCTGGCCAACTCTAAGAGTTGGAAGAAAAGGTATTATTATTTCCTATGGCCCTGATGTTTTAAGGTTAAAAAGAATTGTTGATGAAAACAATTTTGATTTAACTGTAATCAATGCAAGATCCTTAAAGCCTATGGATATTGATGCTTTAGAGGATGCTTTAGCATCAAACTTACCAATTTTAGTTTTTGAACAAAATATATCATCCGGTACTCTTTATTCTAAAATATTAGAATATAAAGAAGAACATGGATATACCAATCATGTATTCTTCCATGGCTTTAAGCCTGGGGTTGAAATTACCTTTGGTAGCTTAGATGAGGTATATAAAAACTATAGATGGGATGATAAATCCTTTATAGATGTAATTAAGGAGAAGCTATTATGATAAGACTTGCTTTAATGGATGATTTTGATTCTATAATTACATGCTTAAATGATGCAAAGGAATTCTTAAAAAGCCAAGGCTCATCCCAATGGAATGGACCTAAGGGAAGCCCTAGTGAGGAAACATTTAAAAATGATATTTTAAAAAGGCAATGCTATGTTTGCATAAGAAATGGCATCGTTTGTGGTGTTGCTACATTTATGGGCCATGAAAAGGAATACGATAAACCTCTTGGGGAATGGCTTACAAAGGAAATGAATTACACAACGATTCATAGAATCGCTGTAAAAAAGGAATATAGAAGCCAAGGTGTTGCAACAGAGCTTATGCATTTTGCAGAGGAATTCACTAAAAATACAGGAAGAAAATCGATAAGAATTGATACACATCCTGAGAATTTAATTATGCAAACTATGCTTAAAACCTTAGGATATTCCTACTGTGGATATGTTATATATTCCTATATTTATCCAGAACCTAAGAGATTAATATATGAAAAAATGATTTAGGAATTTTGGCAATAATTTGCCAATTTTCTTTTTTTCTTCCCTTAGTATTTCCATTATTTGATATTCAGGTTATAATTAAATAAATGTAACGAGGAGTGAATAAAATGTCAGTAACTCTAAATCAAGGCTTGAAGCCATACCAAGAATCTATTACTCAAGAAATAGACTCATTAAAAACTATAGTAAACCTATGTCCATCTGCC
>NZ_JAXFPY010000109.1:0-22168 GCF_034179385.1 Anaeroplasma sp. | reverse complement strand
CTTTCAACACCTTTTTTGATATTATTCATTCCACTCGTTCTTACAATATCAGATAAAATAATACTATTGTTAGAAACAATACCATTTATAATATCGCATAAGAAATGCGTATCAACTTTTCCCAATCCTTTAGAAATATTTGCTGTAAAATCTGTTAATTCCTCTAGTATTTTCTCATTTAAAGCTGTATAATTATTCATAGAAAAAGACCCCTTGTTTATGATGTTTTTGCACAATTATATTATACCATTTTTGGGGCCTTTTTTCACTATATAAGCACTAAAATCCAGACTAAAATCTGGATTTATTTTTTACCTTTTTAAGGGGCATATTTAATTTTGGGGAAACACAAATCAAGAAAAAAATTTTTCTTGTATAATTCGTTGCTTTTAATGGTATAATCTAATAAGACACTTACACATAATTTTTATTATTTTCCAAAGTGTTCCTAAACTTGTTGCTTATAATTATATGCAAAAGTGAGGTGATGAGATGAATACTTTTAAAAGATATGAAAAAAAATATATACTAACTAAGGAACAAAAGGAAGCCTTAGAGGAAAGAATTCAATCTCACATGGAGCTTGATTCCTTTTGTAAAAAGAATAAGAATTATTTAATACGTAATATTTATTATGATACAGACAACAACGAATTAATTCATATGTCTACCAATAAACCTATTTTTAAGGAAAAGCTTAGAGTAAGAAAATATGGTACATATAATGATGGAAAAGATGAATACTTTCTAGAAATCAAAAGAAAATCAGAAAAGATTGTATATAAAAGAAGGGTTATTCTAACAAAGGAAGAATTAGATAATTTTATAAATAATGGAATTATACCCAAAAGAGATTCCTATTTAGATAACCAGGTTAGTAAGGAATTAAAATATTTATTAAATATCTATAGCCTAAAGCCAAAGGTCTTTATCACCTATGTAAGAGTCGCATATTTTGACATAAATGATTCGAATTTTAGATTAACCTTCGATGATCAAATCTATGCAAGAAGGCATGATTTAGATTTTGATATAGAAAGCTGTGATATATCCTTACTCCCAAAAGGGTATTTCTTAATGGAGGTAAAGGCAAGCCAAAATTATCCACTTTGGTTTGCAAGAGCCCTATCCGATTTAAAAATATATCCAACGAGCTTCTCAAAATATGGAACAGAATATAAATTATTAAAATTGGAGGAAAACAAGCTATGATTTTATCCGCATTAGATTCCATTGTAACAGATACCACTATAGTCCCATGGGTGATGGCCCTTTGTATAGGATTGTCTATTGTCTTTGGATTTGGATTAGCATTTTTATATAAATTCTTTAAAAGAAAAAGGGGATTCTCAACAGATTTACCTTTATCCTTAATATTGATGCCTATTGGGGTTTGTGCAATCGTAATGGCATCTAGAGTCATCGGGCTTGAATCTACTACCGCAAGAACCACTCTAGGCTTTAGCTTTGCAGGTATCCTATGCATAACTAGATTCCGTTCTACACAGAAGGATTCGACAGATTTAATCTTCATTATGTTTGCGATTATCCTTGGATTCTTATCTGGCTTTGGATATGTCTTATATGCAGGAATTGTTGCCGTACTTGCAGCGATACTAATTCTAATTGTAAGCTTTACAAAATTCAGCCTACCTTCCCCTAAGGAAATGACGCTTAAGGTTGTTGTACCCGAATCCTTGAATTTTGATAATTTATTTGATGAAACCTTACAAAAATATTGTTTATCCTATGATTTAAAGAAGGTTAAATCTACTGATTTTGGAACAATGTTTGAATTAACCTATATTATTAAAATTAAAAACGAAGATCATCAAAAGGAGCTATTAGATGAAATAAGAGAAAAGAATGGTAATCTAATGGTTTCCTTAAGCGTTAGAAGATTTGAGTAAGGAAAAAGGAGTATCCGCTTGGATGCTCCTTTTTCTATAATATTTCTATTCTTTCTGAATCCTTATCCTCTATTTTCTTTATATGTTTACCTCTTCCAAATAAGATGTAATATACAGGAATTGTTAGGAAAATAATCCAAAGAGGATGCCATATTCCAAAATAGAATCCTAAGGTTAAATACACTGCTAAAACAACAATAGGATAAATCTTTAAATAAAAATGTTTGCTTAATAAATCTGGCACAATAAATATTGCGAAGAACACAATCCAGGTTGGGTGCCAAATACCCGTTGTAAAGCCAATAGTTAAAAATACAATCAACGCAATTAATGGTGTTGCTGCAACAATTTTATTTCGAACGCTCATTCTTAAATTCCTCCTTTACCTCGTTTGTAAAATTCTTATATTTCTTTCCTTGAATACGAATATCTCCAGAAATTGAGCTTGTACTAATATGAATGCCATCGTTTGCCTCATTTATGCGAACATCTCCAGATATTGTTTCAGCCTTAAGAGATTTTGAATTTACCTGGTCTACTTCTATATCTCCACTCACACTAGAAAATTCAATACTGTTTGAATTTATAGAATCCATATCTAAATCGCCAGATACCACATGCGCCTTGAAGGAATTCATATGTATTTTATTGAATTTCGAGTCTCCAGATACCATCTCTAAATCCATATTTTTACCACTTAAATCGATTTCCGATTTTAAATCACCACTTACACTAGATAATGTAATATCTCCAAGTACTACGCCAAAAGGAAGCGCTATCGTAATTACTCCAGGTTTTCTTCTATTTAATCCAAAGAATTTCTTATTGATATATTCAATATTTATTTCCTTTTCATTTTTAATAATCTTATAGGAATTCTCATTTATATTTTCTAAATATACATGGAAGGTATCATCCTTAGATCTTTCAAAGAAAACATCATCTAAAACCGTAGATACATGAATTTTTAGTCCATCCATATCTGTATCTTCCTTTTTACTATAGCTATCTATAATATCTTCTATACTTCCAAGCATTCTTATAATTTCTTCATCACTTAATCCAGATTCTAATCCAAAATTAAATCTTTTTTCGTATTTATCTAATATTTCTTCCCAATTTTCTATATTCTTTTCTTTTAATTTTTCTTCTAATTCCTTTAAAAATTCTTTCATTATAACTTGCCTAATATCCTTTCTGCATCCTCAAAGCTTATTTCCCCTCTTTTAAGCCTTCTTTTTGTTTCTTCTCTTAAATCATTATTTGAATCATTATCCTCCTTCATATTTAAGGATATACATAAATCTTCAATGTTTTTCTTAACGGTTGGATAGGATATACCCAAATCCTTTTCTATCGCCTTTATATTCCCTTGATTTTTAATAAATACTAATGCGAAATCTAGTTGATCCTTAGATAGATAATCAAAAGGATTTAAAACAAAATCTCCTGTGATTTCTGTATCACAATGATTACATCTCAATGTTTTTACAACGAGCTTATCATGACATATAGGACAATATCCAATAATATTTTTCTTCATACCATCACACCTTTCATCTATTATTTTAACCATAAATTAATAAAAATCAATATATTTTGTTAATTTTTTTAATCTTATGCTTAATTTTTTCAATTTTTGTGTCACAAAAAAAGCCACTAATAAGTGACTTTATATAAATATAATCCTGTTGGCTCTATAACTCTATGGGATATGGATGGATCCTTCTTCTCTAAAACCTCAAGAATTTTATCTTTTTTATAATAGCCTCTTCCAATATCAATTAATAATCCCATCATTCTTCTAATTTGATATTTTAAGAAGGCTGTACCTACAAATATGAATTCAACCTTACCATCTAGTATATTCATATCTGCTTGAAATATAGTTTTTACTGTATCCTTTCTTTCATCAATCGATGCAGAGGCAAAGCCTTTAAAATCATGAGTACCCAAGAATAATTTCATTGCATCCTCCATCAAGGATAAATCTAAATAATTATAAAAGGGCATATAATTAATCGTTAAAGGATCATATTCCTTAACATTAATATAATATCTATATTCCTTTAATTTCGCACTAAATCTAGCGTGGAATTCTTCGTTTACTACTTCTACAGAAGAAATATATATATCCTTTGGCAAAAAGGAATTTAAGGCCCTTTTTACGCCTTCTGCAGGTATTTTGCTTTCTAAATCAAAATGAATCACTTGGCCCTTTGCATGAACGCCCTTATCCGTTCTACCAGACCCATACACCTTAATATCTAATCCAAAGGCATTCTTGAGTGCCTTTTTAAGCTCAAGCTCAATCGTAGGTAAATCCTCTTGGATTTGAAATCCATAATAAGATGTGCCATCATAGGCTAAAATACATTTATATCTCATACAAAATATATCCTTCCTAAAATGACGGATGTAAGCAATAAAATTAAGAAGACTATGACTAGATAATCTCTCCACCTAAGCTTTAGCTCATCAATCTTTGTTCTCTTAGCTCCAACGATATAACCTCTTGCCTCCATAGCATTCGATAAATCCTCAGCTCTTTTAAAGGAAATAACAAACATAGGAATTAATAAAGCTATAATTTGATTTACCTTATCCTTTAGACTTCCCTCACTAAAATCAACTCCACGTGATGCTTGAGCATTCATAATCTTTTTACTTTCAATCATCAAGGTTGGTATAAATCTTAGCGTTAAGGATATGAGCATAGAGAATATGCCAACAGGAATCTTAAATAGCTTTAATGGAGATAATACAGCCTCAAGACCATTATTAATGTCTGTAGACATAGTCGATAATGTAAGCAAGGATGTAATACCAAGCATTAATACAATTCTTAAGAATATGAAGGATGCACGTATTACACCAGCCTCATAGATATTAAAATCCCAGCTTGCCCAATTGAAATTAAAATTCCAATGAAATTTTTCAAATGGGTTATCCCACATCACCATAAAGCATAAAAACAATATTACAAATAAGAATAGAGTTTTAAATGGTAAATATTTCTTAGTTAAAAAATAAAGAGCGATTAATCCTATCATAATCAAGGTTTGATATAATCCTATCGACATAGGAATAGCATATAGTAACGTTACTTGTTCTCCTGTTGTATAGATTAACTGAAGTACAACTGTAAATACCAACAGGAATAATATTGGCTTAAGTCCATTCAATACCTTTAATATAGGAATACCTGTGGTTAAAAAGGCTAAAATATATAAGGCTAATGCACCAAGCATCATATATAACCCATGAATAGATGTCATTGGTATTAAGAATATAAATACAATTAAAGAAATGGTAGCTATAATTTTAAGTCTAGGATCTAGCTTATATATCCAGGATTTTCCTGGATAATATTGACCAAACGCAATATTTTCCATTATGCCACCTCCTTAAGCTTAGATAATAAATCATCCAAGGTGAAGGTATTATAATCGATATTATAATGAAATTTATTATTTAAATAATCAATAAGCTTTAATACCTCAGGCTTTGTTAAATTATTGTCCTTGTAAATACCATCTAAAAATAATTTAACCTTATCTCCATCATAGGTAATCTTTGTATCATTTAATACAATAACCCTTGTTGCATATTGATATACTAAATCCATATCATGTGTAATAAGAATAATTGTTTTACCTGTTTCCTTATGAATTTTATAGAATAATTCCATTATTTCAACCTGACCCTTAGGGTCTAAGCCTCTCGTTGGTTCATCTAATAATAGAATATCTGGATCATAGGATAATATACCTGCGATAGCAACCTTTCTCATTTGTCCACCAGATAGATTGAATGGAGATTTCTTTAAAAGATGTGAAATACCTAAAAGCTTAGCAATTTCCAAAGCCTTTTGTTCTGCTTCTTCCTTTTTCATGCCAAAATTGATTGGAGCAAACATAATATCCTTTAATACAGTTTCCTCAAACAATTGATATTCAGGAAATTGGAATACAAAGCCTACTCTTTTTCTTACATTCTTAAGCTTTGGGTTTTTCCTTTTCTTTGGAGTAATGATATTATCGAAGATAGAAACGGTTCCCTTAGTTGGAAGCTTTAATGCATTCATATGCTGAATTAAAGTTGATTTTCCACTGCCAGTCTTACCTACGATTGCGATGAATTCATTCTTTTCATTTATATCTAAGGAAACATCCTCTAAGGCTAGAGTATATTCCTTTCTTTTAACCCCAGGATATAAATGCGTTACATGGTTGAATGATATTCCCATAGGGCATCCATTAGCTCCTTATTCTCATTTAATTCGGTTTTAGAAGCCTGATAAGCCGCCTTAAGGGAAAAAGGCATATCTAGGTTAGAGGATAATAATATATCTCTTTCCATAAATATTTCCTCAGGACTTCCTTCCTTTATGATTTCACCTTGCTTCATGACAATAATTCTATCGGATTTCTCCGCTAAAGCTAAATCATGAGTTATAGTAATTATCGTTTTATTATATTTCGTATGTAATTCCTCAATTAAGGATATGATTTCTTCTGTACCTTGTGGGTCTAGCATAGAGGTTGCCTCATCTAAAATAATAATATCGCAATTCATCGCAAGAATACCTGCGATAGCAACTCTTTGTTTTTGACCACCAGATAGAGTTTCTGGTTCTCTATATAAATAATCTTTCATATCCACCTTTTGGATATATTCATCAATTAAGGCTCTCATTTCTTCTCTTGGGATTAAATGATTCTCAAGGCCAAAGGCGATATCATATAAAACATTATATCCAACAAATTGATTATCAGGGTTTTGGAATACAATTCCAACTCTCTTTCTTATTTCTCCTACATTCGTTTCATTTAATTCTAAGGAATCATAAGAAATTGTTCCAGCCTGTGGTTCAATTAAGCCAATCAATAGCTTGGCAAGCGTGGACTTACCACTACCATTATGACCTATAATCGATAACCATTCATGATCAGCAACAGAAAAAGACACGCCCTTTACAGCGCGATCTTGACTATTATATGAAAATTTAACATTCTTTACCTCTATCATATAATTACCTCGCTAAACACCAAAAATAATAACACAAAATAGACATAATGTAAAAAGAAAAGCATTTAAAAAAGAAAAAGGAGCTCATCGCTCCTTGCGTTATTTATTGGAGCCACAGAACGGAATCGAACCGTCATCATCTGAATGGCAATCAGATGTACTAACCGTTGTACTACTGCGGCATTTTCAACGTGCATTTCAATTATATCAAATTTTATTTCCTTGTCAACTATAATTTTCACTTTTTTAAAGAAATAATAAGAGGAGCGGTTTTCACTCCTCCATTCCTTAAGATTCCAAATATTCTATCTCTTCTTCGTATTCCTCTTCTTTGGATTCCATATATTCTGGTAATTCTTCAAAAATAGGAATAAATTCTGTAAGAACATTTCTTATAGATTCCTGTTCATTTTCTTCCATTAATCCATAGAATGTATAGATATAATGATCGTCTTCTTCTGTGATGATTTCTATTTTATAGCCATTTTTCTTATCATCCTTAATAACTTGATTAAAATTCGAATTAAACAATTCGATGACAAGTCCTGTGAAGGTTAGCAAAAAGCCATCGGATTTTGTATGGAATTCCCAATTGTAGTATAGATCACCTATAATGCCATGATAATAAACATTCCCATCACGCTCTATTGTGAATTCATCACTATAAAAAGGATTATAGGTAGAGGAAAATCCATAAATTTTAACACATTGAACAACTTCCATTAAATTGCCCAGGTACCTTCATCAAAGATGACTACATGTCTTCCATCATAGGTATCTGCCTCAATATGTAGATCCTTTGTACCAATCATGAAATCAACATGAATCATAGAGATATTTAAATCTACTGCCTTAATCTCTTCTTCACTCATCTTATCAAAATCTTTGATACATTCATTAAATGCTCTACCGATAGCTAAATGGCAGCAAGCATTCTCATCATATAATGTGTTATAGAACAATAAGCCTGTTTGGTTGATTGGAGAATCAAATGGTACTAAAGCTACCTCTCCAAGCATTCTTGCGCCCTCATCTAGGCTGATTAGCTTTTCAAGCAATTCCTTATGAGATGGGTCCTTAGCGAATACCTCAACGATTTTACCATTCTCAAATCTAAATCCAAAATTATCAACAACCTTACCCATAACAGATAATGGCTTTGCAGCATAAACGATACCATTTGCAGAAGTTTTATCTGGAGATGTAAAGCATTCCTCTGTCGGCATGTTTGGTTGGAATACTACTCCACTAAGTGTAGTTTCATCTCCACCATTCCAAATCATACAATCCTTTAAGGATACACTGAAATCTGTACCATTGGAGGCTTTATAATATAAAGTCTTAATCTTTAAATCATTAAGCTTTGTATATTTTTCACGTAAATTCTTGTTGTGCTCTTCCCAATTCTTAATTGGATCTCCATAAATTCTTGCCGTAGTAAGAATTGCATCCCAAAGCTTTTTCATTGCGTTATTTTTGGACTCCTTAGGGAAAATCTTCTTAGCCCAATCGATACTTGGAATACCAACGATCGTCCATTGGTATTTGTTTTCCATTTGCTCACGGTATGGCAAGGTCTTTGGTCCAATAATTCTTCTTACCGCAGTCATTTTTTCTTGGTCTACCCCTGCCATTGCATCTGGGTCTGAAGAATCAATAAAAATTCTTGCAGGAAGCTTTTCTACCTGATATTTAAATTTTTCTTCCTTCCAAACTGGAAATTCTGCTAAGGATTCAACATCTTGGTATTTATAAGCAAGCTTATCCGAAATATCACTAACCCAATCGATAGTAACCTTTCTAGCGCCAGCCTTATAGCATTCCTCAACAACATATTTTACAAAATATTCATCATTGACATTTGCAGTAATATTTACATCCTGTCCCTTTTGAACATTTACACCTACTCTTGCGATTAGCTTTGCATAATTCTTTAAAATTGTCTTATTCATATACTACCTCTTATTTTTTTCCATAAATTCTTCAATTTCTTCTACTGTTTTTAATATTTCACCAGAAAGATTAAAAGAGCCATCTTCTGTAATTAGCATATCATCCTCAATACGAATACCAATACCCTCTTCTTCAATATATAAGCCTGGTTCATTCGAGATTACATCACCATCCTTAAGTGGAGCAAAGTGATCGGATAGGTCGTGACAATCAAGACCAATATGATGAGATACTCCATGATAATAATATTTAGAAACCTCTTTTGGATCCTTAATTAATCCAATTCTTTTTAGCTCTACCTCATAATGCTTAATGACAACCTGCTGTAAATCTCTTATAGTTACACCTGGCTTTGCAGCCTCGAAAACCTTTCTTTGTGCTTCAAGCACAATATTATAGATTTCCTTTTGTCTTTCGCTAAATTTACCATTTACAGGGAAGGTTCTTGAAATATCTGAGCAATACATATTAACACTTGATCCTAAATCGAATAGAATTAAATCTCCATTCTTGGCTATAGAATCATTATCGCTATAATGTAGACATGTTGCATTCTTACCTGATGCAGCAATGGTAGCGAAAGCATAGCCTGTAGCTCCATTATATTTAATTGCCTGATCAAAATAGCTTTCTAGCTGATATTCATAAGACTCCTTCATATTCATTAGTATATTTTCAATACCAAGTCTTGTAATATGAATAGCTTTTTTCATTTCTTCTAATTCTTCTTCATGCTTTACCATTCTCGCATTTTGGAAGAATGGCCTTGCGTTTTTAATATTAACCCAAGGTTTTTTTAGTTTAATATCAGAGGCAAGCTTTTCTGTTTCTGTTGGTAAATCATTAAGCAGATTTGGCTCAAAATCTAAATAAATGGTATTACATACATTTAATAAGGAATCTCTATTCATTTTTAAGTTTTCCAAATAGCGAACATCCTTAATACCAGATAATTCCATTACCTTTTCTATAGAAAATGGTGCACCAACCCATTTCGCTTTAAATTCATCATATGGATTGATATAAATAACCTCTGTTTCCTTACCGTTAATTTTAGTAAGCATAACTACATTATCAAATTCTAATACACCGGAAAGATAAAAATAATTACGATTTACGTTGTATCTTTCATTCGTCAAGGATTCTTCCTTTCTTCTTGAATACACATAAAGAATAGAATTATCCTCCATTTGATCTAAAATCTTTTTTCTGTTTGCCTTAAAGCATTCCTTTAACATAATAATACCTCCCTTGTTAAAAGTGAAACAAAAAGCCCTTGTGGGCTCATAATTAATCTAATGGAATAAAATTCGTCTTTTTCTCTGTAGCTACTACAATAGATGTTTCAATGTTTGAAACATATGGTACAGATAAAAGCTTGTCAAAAATAAAATCACGATAATACTGGAAATTCTTTGCAACAACCTTAAGCATAAATGCACTATCACCTGTAATCGTATAGCATTCTACAATTTCAGGGATCTTTCTTGCTTCTTCAATAAACTGGTTGGAGGTCTCTCTATTTAATGGATGCATAGAAATCTTTGCAAAGCATGTGATTTCATAGCCAAGCATCTTTTCATCAACTACTGCTGTGAATTGCTTTAAAATTCTTTGCTCCTTTAAATTTTTAACACGAAGTAAGCAAGAGGATGGTGCAAGTCCAATCTTCTTTGATAAATCTATATTTGAAATGGAAGAATCTTCCTGTAAATATTTAATAATCTTCTTATCGTATTCATCTAAAACACATACTGACATAAATATATACCCCTCTTTTATAGTTTGCCTACATTATAGCACTATAAAATTAGGTTGTCAAAACAAAGACTAATAATATTTCGTTTTTTTAAAAAAAATCAAATAAAAATCAATTACATTGATATTTCTTTAAAAAATCAAGTACTTCTTGACAGTTTTCTTGTGTAGTTGTGAATGAGGTAACAAATCGTATTGCATAAAATTCGCTTTCGAGCTTTTCCCAAAGCTCTACACCATATCGTTCCTCTAATACGAAAAATAGCTCTTTAGGTACAATAGGGAAAATTTGATTCGTTATAGAATTACTATAAAACTTATAGCCTAGCTTCTTTAATCCTTCCGCTAAATAAGAAGCACATTCATTTTCCTTTTTACCTATTTCTAAATATAGGTCATCCTGCATTAATACCTCAAAAGGGATAGAGGCAACAAAGCCTTTAGCCATTAAGGCTCCATAATGCTTTTGAGCATAATTAAAATTCTTTGCTATTTCCTTATTATTGAATACGACTGCCTCACCTAAATAGCCACCATTTTTTGTACCACCAATATAGAATACATCTGTATATTTACCTAAATCAGAAAATGTAATACCTGATGCTGCCATACCTGAGGCTAATCTTGCGCCATCTAAGAATAAATATAAGGAATTCTTTTGACAGAATTCATAGATTTCCTTTAGTTCCTCTAAGCTATATACAGTACCAACCTCTGTAGACTGGCTAATATATACCATTTTAGGTAATGCCATATGCGTTTTCATATGTGTATCTAAGATATGCTGCATCTCATGAATTAAAACCTTACCATCCTGACCCTTTATCGTTATTACCTTATGGCCTTGACCTTCTACTGCGCCTGTCTCATGCACGTTGATATGTCCACTTTCTACTGCAATTACTGCCTCATATGGGCGAAGAACTGCAGAAATTACTGTAGTATTCGCTTGCGTTCCACCAACTAAAAAATAGATATCTGCATCATGCCCTAATTTTTCTATAATTAATTTTTTAGCATTATCACTATGATAATCCTCTCCATAGCCAACATTTTGTTCTTTCATAGATTCTATTAATTTATCCATTACCTTCTTATGGCAAATAGATGAATAATCATTTCTAAAGCTATAAATCATAAATAATCCTCCTAAAGTTAAAGGGATGGAATATCCATCCCTACTATTTTTATGCTAAATATGCTGCACCAATCATACCTGCAGTATTACCAAGCTTTGCTGGTTCAATTCTTACATTCTTAAGTGCATAGAAGCTATATTTATTGTAATATTTCTTAATTGCATCAATTAAAATGGAACCTGCTGCACTGACGCCACCACCAATGTAGAATACATCAACATCACAGGTAACTGCAATAATAGATAGTGCTCTACCTAATGCTTCTGCAACTAAATCTAAGACCTTAAGGCCTAATGGATCACTTTCTCTTGCCGCATCCATTACATCCTTTGCAGACATAGTCTCCTTATCTAGCTTAGTTTCAAATTCTTCATAATATGTTTTAGCAAGTCTTACGATACCTGTAGCGGATGCGACTGTTTCTAAGCAGCCCTTTAATCCACAATTACACTGAAATTCATGCTTAGAATCAATATACATATGACCAATTTCACCTGTTGCGGCATGAGGACCTGCGATAACCTTATCGTTAATGATATACCCTCCGCCTACACCAGTACCTAGTGTAACCATATAGCTTGATGATGACTTTTCACCAACTAATGCCTCACCTAGTGCTGCTGCATTTGCATCATTTGTAGATGCAATCTTTGCATTAGGAAAATATTTCTTTCCAATTTCATTTAAATCTACATTTGTAAGACCAATATTTGGCATATTTACAATTTTATTATCTATAACTACACCAGGAATACCAAAGCCTACAAAATCAATTGTACCATTCTTTTCCTTTGCGTAGTTTATAACTCCCTCGCAAACATCCTTAAAAAGATTTTCCTTTGTGGTTTTAACGACAAAAGTGTCTACTACCTTATAATCCTCACAAACTCCAATCTTTACTGTTGTACCACCAACATCAACACCAAAACGCATTTCTTTGTTCCCCCTTATTATCTTCTAAAAATATTACGAATTGCATTTATAACATCATCAACTTGCTGACTTTCTGATTTGCCAAAGGCACATCTGTTTGAAAAATGCTCACAGTTATTTGTGATTAAATCATAACCACCCTCACCCAAATGATCCCTTGCATAGGATATAGTATCTAATGGTGATTTTTTTATTTTCTTTTCTTCATCGGTATATACTCGAACCTCAATAGGACTACCCTTACTAAAATCCTCTAAAGTCGTCGTACAAACCCTAGCCTTACTTGGGTCTAATTCTTGGGTATTACCGATAACCCCAAATTGATATATGCAGTTATCATCTTGGTAAATACCATGATGGTAATACGCACCACGATTTACTCTAATTTGATCTCCATATTCTGGCTTCTTTAAAACCCACATTGTAACACCCTCTTCATTTCTTAATTATATTACAAAAAGAATAAACTTAAAAAGGAAAAAAGAGCTTATTCCTCTTTTTCCAAAACAATTTCCTCTAAACCTAATTCTTCCATTAAAATTTCAAAATTTTTCTTATGATTTTCTAATGGCTCAATATAATTTGCGCAAATAAATACATTAGAATTCTCATTTTCCTTATAAAAGGATGTGTAATAAATATTTTGTCCTTGAATGGAATAATCTCTGAAGCGAGCAATATCCTCTTCGTTATAATTTAAGAAGATTTCAAAGCCAATCATACGATCACACTTATCTAATTCCTTATCCCCTTCGGTATTATCACTATCATCAGGATTAAAATATGCCAGAGGATCAGTTACTAAAGTAACCTTATAAGCATTAGGCTTTGCAATCTTTAAGAAGCTTACTCCATAGCTTCTTTTTCTTTCCTTGTATTTATTTTTTCTTAATACCTCTAATAAATCCTTATTAAGGATATATCTTTTTGGATTCGATGGTTCACTCTTAGGCTTATAGCGAAAGCTTTTAAAGCTTGCCGCTTGAACTAAGAAGGTCATTAAAACAAATCCAATAATCATACATACGGTAACTACAGTTGTATTGATATCCTTAACAGTTATTAATAATACAATTAAGCCAACAGTAATCAAAAATACAATTCCTGTTGCAATCCATAAATATCTAGCTTTCACATTCTTTAAAAACATAATTAAGATTCCTTTACATGGTCAATAAACGCAAAATCAAAATATAAATCCTCACAGAAATGATCATATAGCTTATAAAACTGTGGAACAGGCTTATAAAAATCCATATGTACACTTTTTGGATTAAATACAGCTCCCTGGATAAATGCATTTTTTGTAGATGCAGGTAGCTTCTTACAATATTCGATTGTTTTTTCATTATTATGCTGGAAGGCAATAAATACTACACTTTTATCTGTATTCTCTAAATCGAATTCAATAAGTCTTTGTCTTAGGCTTGGATAATCAAACTTTGTAACATCAAAGCCTTCCTCATCATTCACTAATACATTAACAAAGGTAGTACCTTTAAATACTCTTGTATATATTTCTATTTTTCCATCATTAAATACTTCTATATTTCTAGCATAATTCAAAGCGAAATGGAAATTATGATATGGCTTGCAATCATAATACCCTAATACACCAGGGTTTAAATCTTCCTTTTCCTTCACCTTGATGCCTAAAAATAAACACAAAACCTTTAAAAAGTTTTTCATAAACACCACCTACCCCATTATAACATAACAAACAAATATTTTAATCATTCTTTTTAAGTGAAATTGTGGTATCATAATAGAAATGATTAAGGAGGTTCCTATGAAACCTAAATTTTTAAACGATAACCCAAAAATTTATTTAGTTGCCCCATCCTTTGGCTGTGTAACAGAGCCCTATCAAACAAGATTAAAGGCTTCTATTGAAAGATTAAAAATGGAGGGCGCAGATATTATTGAAGGAGAAAACATATGGAAGGCTTTAGGTAAGGTATCCTCGAATACTCCAGAGCTTAGAGCCAAAGAAATCCACGATGCCTTCTTAAGTGATGCAGATTTAGTTTTATCTGTTGGTGGTGGAGAGGTAATGTGTGAAATATTACCCTATATTGATTTTGAATTAATTAAAAGAAACCCAAAATGGTTTGTAGGCTTTTCAGATAATACAAACCTAACCTATACAATTACTACAATTTGTGATATGGAAAGTATATATGGTACAAACGCACCATCCTATTACAATTTGGATTATAATGCATTAGATACTTGGGAAATGCTTCATGGCAAAAAGGAATTTAAGGGCTATAAAAAATGGCAATTAGAAAATAATTCTAAGAACCCTCTTGTAACATTAAATCTAAGAAAAAGAACCATCATTAAGCCATATAATTATGAATCTAAGGTTACAGGTAGATTCCTTGGTGGTTGCTTAGATTGCCTTGCCACTATTTGTGGAACAAAATTTGATCATACAAAGGAATATATAAATAGGCATAAGGATGAAGGAATTATCTTCTTTATGGAATGCTGTGACTTAACTTCTATTTCCTTAAGAAGAGCCTTATTCCAATTAAAGAATGCCGGATGGTTTGATCATGTATCTATGTTCTTAATTGGTAGATCCTTAAATTATTATGATAAATCCTTTGGAGTATCTATGGAAGAATCCTATATAGATATGCTAAAGGACTTCAATAAGCCTATTCTATTTAATATTGATTTAGGTCACCTACCACCATCTATGCCAATACGCACTGGAGCCTTAGCTACAGTAGAATACAATAAGGATAAAAAGAACATTTTCATCACATATAAGGATTAAAGGGCGCTAAATTGCGCCCTTTTATAATTCTGATTCTTTTATGATAAAATCCCCTGTAATAGTGCATTTTGTTCTAAAGTTAAGCCTAATTCACTCAAATGATTGGTGTAATACTCTGCTAAGGTCTTAACGCTATAGCATGCCTCGCTCATATAATAGTTCTCCCCATGAATCGTTACAAAGGCTTTTGCATAAACTAGTGATGCATAATCTTCAATCTTTATAGGAATAACGAAAGCCCAATGTGCATAAATCCCGGTTTCATCAAAAGTTGCAACTCCATTATTTATAGATACCATGGATGGTGTACAAATATAAGAATCGTAGTTTTCTCCATCCTTAGATATTATTAAACCAAAGGAAGCATTTGCGTCCGCATCTAAAATGTATTCATATAAATCCTTATCTATGATTGCTCCGAATCTTAATTTCATATTGCTATAAAAATAATTTGTTTTCTCATAGCTTGAAGCTACCTTTACATAAATAGCAATATCGGATTGTCCCTTAGAATAACAAGAGAATAATCCGCTTGTAGCATTATATCTTACTGTGTTTTTTGTTACAGATTCCTTTGCAATCACTAAGGATGCAGCATGTGTTGTGGCATCAATGGATAAAGTAAAGGATGTGCCTTCACTCATAGAAGCATATCTCTTAAGATAATTACTTGATGCAGTTCCATTACCTAAATATTTTCCACCAGAATCCTTTAGTGAAATTGTACCTAAAACTGCACCTGCACCAACAGTTAAGATATTTGCGCTACCTAAGTCAGTTATCTTATTATCCTTTACTGTAATTGGAGTTTGTGTATGATTATTTCCTTCTCCTCCACTAGAAGTTATCGCAACTGCGCCAAGTGCATATGGATAACTATCCATATCTAATGGTGTAATCACAATTTCTTTTCCTTGCGTTATTTCACTTGCGCTTGTTGCAAGCTTATATTGATATCCATCTATTGTAACAACCTCAGAATCATAATTAAATCTCAAGCTAGATTTTGTATTTTCTCTTGTAAATTCTATGCCTGCATCCGTTTTAAATCTATAAACATTTAAATTATCCATTATTAAGGAAATAGAAGAGTCAGATGAACTATCAACGACAAAGCCAATTCTTGCTTTATCATATCCACCATTTGCGCTTAAAACATACTCATAGGAGCCATCAGCAGTTGAAATATAGAATGTCTTTCCTGTATTCCATGTTACACCAGAATCTATAGAATACATCACCCTAAGTGGTAAATTCTCTATAGATGCTTTAGCTTTGAATGTTATTCTAGATAGATTATATACATCCTTAGTCATAAAGAATTGTGCGCTTTGTAATGAATTTGCCTTAATGCTATATCTTAAGGATTGTGCATCACAGATTGCATCTAAAGTTGCAGGTACTGCATTATAGCCTGTCCAAGTTAAATTCTTTGTTTCATAGTTTTGCTTTGTATAATACTCATTTGTCGTAAATCCATCATCGATTTCAAAGCCTAAAGACTCAATTGCATATTCCTCTGTTCTTATCTGTGTATCCGGTTCTACTCTATCACTTGGTGTAGGATTTACATATTCTTTTGAACCAGCAAAGGCATATTCAACATATTCTGGATGATCAATAAATGGATTACGATTCTTTTGGAACATATATACGACATTATTTTGATAGATTTCTCTTGTAGAAACGGGGTCCTGATAATGCCATTTTAAAATCGTAGATAGATTCGCTAAAGAGCCATTACCGTTTGAATTTGATGTTGTAGATGCTCCATCCACTAAGCTCAAATTAACCTTTTCTGTCTTAGTTACATCTACCCCATCCACCTTTTCCTTATAAGACATTAGAGTATCATCATATTCACCATAACGAATCATCATATAAAGTAGCATTCTTGCTACATCGCCTTTAACTTCATCCTTTGGTTCAAATACACCACCTGCATATTTATTACCATAGGATTCCTTATACTCGGAATCGGTATCAATCTCTCCAAAATCATTATTACTTTTCGCGATGTTGATTGCACTTTCTGCTGCTCTTAAATGATGGCAATCTGAATATGGGCTACATTTACTATCATTAAAGCCATGTGTCTTTGGCCATGTATGCTCTCTATTCCAATACTTTCTACCACCACTTGAGGTGTGAGATAGATTATCTACTACTTGATCTGTATATAAGCATTTTATATGTCCCTCATTATAGGGATCTGCATCTGCATAATAATCGATTTCCCAAGCTTGGTCATAGGTAAATGACGTATAGTTATTTGAAATCACATCATGTAAATTTTCTCTAAATTTTTCCTCAGATACTGTTGTATCAATACTAGAATAATATCCTGTAGGAATATTTTGTTCTGTGCAACTCATTAAATAATATGAATTGGAAGCATAAGCTTTGGTATTAAAGATTAAAATTCCGGCACCTATAGCCGTTATAGCCAACAACAATTTATAAAGTTTCATATCAACTCTCCTATACCCAAGGTAAATCCGCCAAAGAGCTTGTTTCCTCTGGTTCTGTTGTAGTTTCCGTCGTTGTCTCTATTGTAGTTTCAGTCGTAGTTTCAACTATAGTCTTTGTTGTGGTTTCTGTTGCAGTTTCAGTCGTAGTCTCTGTTATGGTTTCTTGTGGCTTTTCTGTTGTTTCTACTGTTGTTGACTCCACTTTATTTCTATCGTTATTACAAGAGGATAGAGCAATGCCAGCTCCCAACAAGAATATAGATAATATCAATCTTTTTTTCATTTTGTATCACGTCCTATCATATTGTGATTATATAACAATAAAGGTAAAATAAAAAACTGTAAATTGTGAAAATTTTCGAATATATGAATATATAAAATAATCGATGTATGATATACAGCTTTAAAATTAAAAGATGTATATTAGCTTTCAAGAAAAGATAAAAAGAAAATTCCAATAGTTTTTCATATATTTTCCTTTTTTATTTCATTGAAAATCACCATCCACACTTAAATTATAAAATTACACACAATAATACGCAAAGTATTTTTTTAATGTTTTGCAAATAATACACAAAGTATAAAATGAAAAAGCATTGATTATACATTAAATATTTTGATTTTTCCTATAGCTCTCGATTCAACAGTTTTTTTGAATTTTCGCAGATAAAAACTCAAAAAGAGCAAAGAATTTTAATCCCTCACTCCCCTTAAGGAACTATCTATTAATGATTTTTTCTAATTCTTTTAAAGACAAGTATATTTCATCAAAACTTGGAATTTCACCGCTAATCATTTCTTTCATAGAAGAATAGTCTTCATATAACTCTTTAAATCTATATCTTCAGACATTCTAGAAATAACATTATAAGCTTTTGATAAACTTGTTCCACCTTTAAATGTGAAATAATCTTTACTTCGTAGGCTATTCTAAGGAGGATGGATAACTATGGAATTTGAAACAAAGAAACGATTATTAACTAAAGAAGAAAAACTAAGAAGAGCCATCTTCTTCTATACATATGAAGATTTAGATTTTGACTTAGAGTATGAAGAAGGCAATGACTTTGATGAGCATGGTCAACCTTTAGTCAAAATTGAGGAAAACATAAATAAACTAGATGATAAGACAAAGGCTCTAGTTTATGAATTTGCTGAAAGAGAAATATATGATGAAATCATTGATTTAAAATGCTTAAAATGTGATTATGAGGAACAAGATGTTGATTGGGAAATGATTGAAGAGATTTGGGATGGAAACAAATACCCAATTCTATACTGCCCAAAATGTGGTAAACCACATTATGTACCTTTAGATATTTGGAAAAAGAAAAACAAATATAAGAAATACTAAATCAAATTAATTTGCTTTAAAGCCTAGGTAACCCTAGGCTCTTTGTCGTTATAAATATAAAATTAAATTTAATATACAATTTCCTAATAAATAAAAAAAAGCGGTTGCCCGCTATTTTCATGTCTACCAGGATATCCATACAAAAATTGAGGATACTCATCTGTTACGTAGATCAATTGCATAATAATTATACCATTTTTTTTGCTTTTGGCAACCATTTTTAACTTTTTTAAAAGAATAAAATTGTAGTTTTCATAAATATCAACAATTTTAATGATTTATACTTTTTGTTTTATTCGTTCTGCAATTGCTTTATTTAATAATCCTTTAACAAAATCATTTGCGTTAATTATCTTAAAATGATTAGTAAATTCGATTATACCTATATCTGCAGCTAATTTTCCAATGAATTCATCAGCAAAAGATGATGAAATAACATCTATATTTAAAAAGTCTAATAAGATTGGATAACTCGACAGTTTTGCGGTGTTTAATGTATATAAACGAATATCTTTTCCTGACGCTCTTGTACCTGTTCCACCTTTAGCTTTTTCAGAAATAATCAAGTCAATCCAATTTGTTTCAGTCAGCATTTCCTCCAGTTCCATTGAAACCCACTCTAGAGGAATATAATTATCAAGTGCCTTGCTAACATCTATAAGTTGATTAAATTTCAATGTAAAATCAACTCTAGTACCCTTATTATGAGAATCTAAATACGCATTATTAAGGGAAACATTTTCCTTTGAATCTTTAAAATTAAATTCAATTTTAGTAGAGCCGGTTTTAATTGTCATATAACCATGACTGTCTTTTACAATTTGATATAATCCCCATAAGCCATTCCCTTGCCCTATTTCAGGATCGCACGTAACTCCTTTTTCAATGACTCTTCTAATGGCATCAACATCTGTTTTTTCAAAATACTGCTTAGAAGAATTTATTGAGTTTAGTAAACCTATGCCATTATCATAAATTGATATTGAAATCAATTTATTCTCTTTATGGATTTGTGACATAAAATATCCTTTCGATACTTCGGAATGCCATAAAACATTATCCATCACTTCATTCATGCACCAGCTTAACCCTATTAATACACCTTCTTCGCACGAAATATTTGTTTTAAGATAATTTGTAATAGCATTACTTATAAAAGAAACATCTTTGTCAGAAGAAAAAGTAATTACCTGGTCAAATATATTTTCAATATTAGTTATACCATTATTGCTTACCGGGATTGGACTTTCAGTGCTTGTATGAGTAAAATATTTATTCTTTTTTGTTATAAATTCAATATTAAAACCGTATTTTTCTCTATAATAATCTGAAATTCCCGCTATTGAAACCAATGTAGGAGGAAAGGCCCGCGAAGATAATTCAGAAAAATCAAGCACAAAATTTTTATTATTTATATTCTTATATTGATTAAAAATATTAATTAAGTCATTAACAACCTTCATGCTTCTAATTGATTTCAACGTGATTTTATTCTTTCCTTCTTCAATTTTTATGTTAAGCATATCGTTTTCCCCTCTTAAAAATACATATCGTTTTCTTTATAAATAATTCTACCTATTTATATTTATTGTTGTCAATGCGACAAAATAATTTATCATACTTCACCTTATTGTTTGTTCTTATTTGTTGAGAATCCATTATTCTTACATTAACTATAACTTTATCATACATTATTTTTTATAATTCATTACGAAATCACACACATAAGTAGAGCAAAGGTACATTTATTTTTTAACTACTCCATAATTTGAAGTTGCCTTGGGTGCTCAACTATCTACATATTCGATTTGAAAATACTCCCATAACACATCTGCTACTTTTTATCGCCCTGATAATACTTCTTAACATCTGCAAAAATCTATATTTCATTTAATTCAGTATTAATAGATACTTCCCTATCTTGTATAGAAGTATCTGGATTAATTAAATATCTTTCATAAGCTTTAGCTTTAAATTGTAATTCTACTTGGCTCCTTGACCATCTATTTTTATGGGTTTGATTAATATACCATAACATTTCTGTGTGTGATTTTGATTTTGACATAATAACAGTTATTAATGTGCTCCATGGAATTTTGGTCACAGGGTGTGACCTAATTTCCTCATTAGAAAATTCATTTGCAAAATGACTCATTCTTTTTAATTGTTCATAAGAAAATCCTTTTCCATAATCTTTTAAATCATTAGCTAAATTCTCTATATATTTGCTTCCCCATATTTTTCTTTCATTGATAATTCTACCAATTTCATAATACGTCAATATCATGGCACTATTAACAACAACCATTGCTTTAGCTTGGTTCGTTCTAATAGTATCTTTGATTTTATTTAAATCCTCTAAATAATCTTTCTCTAAAATTGTTATTTCTTTTGTTTTAATCATAATATTTATTTCCTCTTTTCTAAAAAAATAAATCCTGCAAAGCTTTAAGCCTTACAGGATTATAGTTATATTCAATTGGGCATTTTGTAATATCATAATTACCAGCTCCTTAAGTTGGTCTTATTGTATCACATTTTCCATTTTATTACTAGATTGCAAGTTTATTTCTTTGGGATTATTTTAGTTAAAATTAAAAATCCGATTCTACTGCATCTTCTACCACTTGCTCAGGAGTTTGAGAAACAACACTTTCTATCTCATCCTCTTCACGAGCCACAAGTGCAATTGATGATACTGATTGATCATCTCTTAAACGAATTAATCTAACACCTTGAGCAGCACGACCTGTTTGAGAAATATCACTACAGTGCATTCTGATTGTCATACCCTTGTTTGTCGTAGCGACTAAATCTAGAGTATCATTAAC